>CAZQLF010000527.1:0-2628 GCA_964594035.1 uncultured Rhodospirillaceae bacterium
CAAGGGCAGGATCATCGACACCCTGGTGCATATCGGTAAACGCCCGGCGCAGAAGACGCAGCCGGAATAAAAACCCAGGCATAAAAAAGCCCGCACGATGCGGGCTTTTTTATGGGCGTTTTTGGCAGCGCTTACTGCTGATCCAGAATCTGGTGCAGGCCGGCCAGCAGCGCCGCATTCTCTTCCGGCGTACCCACCGTGATGCGCAGGCAGTCGTGCAAAAGCGGATGCGAACCGTCCAGGCATTTGATCAGGATGCGCATGATCTTCAGGGCCTCGAACACGCCCTTGGCCTGGTGCGGCGGCAGGCGCACCAGCACAAAGTTTGCCTCGGAGGGGAAGACTTCCCAGCCCGGCAACTTCTGCAACTCATGGATCAGGTGCAGGCGATCGCCGCGAATGCGCTGGGCCTGACGCTTGAAGAAGCTGTAGTACTCCAGCGCAAAGGCCGCGCTGGCCTGGGTCAACACATTGATGTTGTAGGGCAGGCGCAGCTTGTCGAACTCGTTTAGCCATTCCGTCGCGCCGATGAGCAGGCCCAGGCGCAGGCCGGCCAGACCGATCTTGGACACGGTGCGCATGACCACGACGTTGTCATAGCGCAGCAGGTCCAGCGCATCACCGTCAGTAAAGGGCAGGTAGGCCTCATCCATCACCACCAGGCCGGGCGTGGCCTTGATGATGTCTTCGACCACCTTGCGGTCGTATTTATTGCCGGTGGGATTGTTCGGTTCCGCCAGGAAAATCACGGCAGGATTTTCGCGTGCAATGGCGACCAGGAGGGCGCCTTCGTCGAGCGAGAAATCCGGCTTCAGCGGCACACCGACAAACTTCAGGCCGGCAAACAGCGACACCATCTTGTACATGACGAAGCTGGGCTCCGGCGCCATGACCACCGCACCCGGCCGGGCCAGTGCCATGATGATGAGCTGGATGATTTCGTCGGAGCCATTGCCCAGCAGGAGGTCATATTCCGGAGCAATATGCATGGCCTCGCGCAGGCCGGCCTTGACGCCCATGGCCTGCGGATCAGGATAGCGATTGACGTCCACCTGCTGCAGGCGCTCCAGCCAGCGCGCCTTCATGGTTTCATCCCAGACGTAGGGATTTTCCATGGCGTCGAGCTTGACCATGCCGGTGGCAGGCGGCACGTGGTAGGCATTGAGCGCACGAATTTCCGGGCGGATCAGTTGTTCAACAAGCGAATTGGTCATAAATCCCCCCTTAATCCTGAATCCGGTATTCGGCCGAGCGGGCGTGCGCCGTCAGGCTTTCGGAACGTGCCAGCACCGAGGCGGTCTTGGCCAGCTTGGAAGAGCCCGCCGCCGAACAGTTGATCAGGCTGGAGCGTTTCTGGAAATCATAGACACCTAGCGGCGAGGAAAAACGGGCGGTGCCCGACGTCGGCAGCACATGATTCGGGCCGGCGCAGTAATCGCCCAAGGCCTCGGGCGTGTAACGCCCCATAAAGATGGCGCCGGCGTGGCGAATCTCCGGCAGCAGGGCCTCGGGATTGTCCACCGACAGCTCCAGATGCTCGGGTGCAATGCGATTGATCAGCGCCAGGGCCTCGGCCCGGTCCTTGACCAGAATCAGCGCGCCACGCGTGCTCAGGGACTTGCCCGCAATGCTGGCGCGCTCCAGGGTCGGCAGCAGGTCGCGCAAGCTGGCCTCGACGGCGTCGAGGTAGGTGGCGTCTTCGCTGATCAGAATAGACTGTGCGTCTTCGTCGTGCTCGGCCTGCGAGAACAGGTCCATGGCGATCCAGTCCGGGTCGGTCAGGCCATCGCAATACACCAGGATTTCCGAGGGGCCGGCGATCATGTCGATGCCAACCTGACCGAAAACCATACGCTTGGCGGTGGCCACATAGATATTGCCGGGACCGACGATCTTGTCGACACGCGGCACCGACTCCGTGCCATAGGCCAGCGCAGCAATAGCCTGCGCCCCGCCCACAGTGAAGACGCGGTCGACACCCGCCAGCCAGGCAGCGGCGAACACCAGCTCGTTAACTTCATTGCGCGGCGTCGGCACCACCATGATCACTTCCGGCAGACCGGCGACCTTGGCAGGAATGGCATTCATCAGCACCGAGGAAGGATAGGAGGCCTTGCCGCCCGGCACGTAGAGGCCGACGCGGTCCAGCGGCGTGATCTTCTGACCCAGCACCGTGCCGTCGGCCTCGGTGTACTGCCAGGATTCCTGCTTTTGCTTTTCGTGGTAGTGGCGCACACGCTCGGCGGCGTGCTGCAGGGCCATACGCTCGGCCACGGGCAGGCCGTCAAAGGCGGCTTCGAGGCGGGCCTTGGACACTTCCAGCACGCTGGCGTCAGCGGCATTGAGCGCGTCAAAACGATTGGTGTACTCCAGCAGGGCCTTGTCGCCCTGACGGCGGACGTTGCCGACAATCTCGGTCACGGCCGCAAGCACGCCATGATCCGACACCGACTCCCAGGCCAGCAGCTGGTCCAGCGCCGCCTGAAAGTCCGGCTGGCGGCTATCGAGTCGGTTGATGATGGTGCTCATGATCTTTCCTGTTCTGTGCCGGCGGTTCAGCCGCTCGGCTCTCAAAATGCAAACGGGCGCATACGGCATGTTAGCAGTAGCGCCCGTCCCTGGTCATGC
>CAZQLF010000528.1:0-2623 GCA_964594035.1 uncultured Rhodospirillaceae bacterium
GAAGCTGGCCGCGCAAGGGGCTGGAGGTCTATTTCACCCTGCTCATCGAACTGGCCTGGAGCAAGCGGCGGATCATGGAGCTCTATCTGAACGAGGTGGAATGGGCCCCCGGCGTCTATGGCGCGGAGGCAGCATCCGAGTTCCATTTCCGCAAGCCCGCCTCGGCCTTGAGCGCCGCGGAAGCCGCGCGGCTGGCCGCCGTCCTGCCCAATCCGCGGCGCTGGTCGGCGAGCCGTCCCAGCGCCTATATCCTGGCGCGCTCCAGCATCATCGATGCGCGCATGCCGGAGGTGCCGGTGGAAAAGCCGCTGCCTTGCGGCTGGCCCGAGAAAGTGAAGTCGGCGCCGTGAGCCTCGATCAGCAGGCCTATGGGGTTGGGCCTCGGGCCTTCAGCCTTCGGCAGGGCCGCTCCGCAAATGGGCCAGCATCTTGCGCCAGGCCACACCGGGCACTTGCCGCGGGCTATCGAGGTTCCAGAGCTCGGCCAGGAACCGGCGGAATCCTTCCGCGGAGGCCAGGCCTTGGCCATGCGACAGCCGCGCGAGGCGCCGATAGAGCAGCCAGGGCCGCATGGTGCGATAGGTAAACCCGGGCTCGCGCATCAAACCGGTGAAGAGCAGGCCGTCGCTGCGGGAGGCAGCAGCGAGTGCCGCGTGGGCAGCCTTCGCGCTTTCGCCCAGAAGGCCTGAATCGAGCAGAAACTCGAGACCGCGTGCCACGGGTGCCGCGATCGCCCAGCGCTCGGCGCGTTCGGCAATGGCAAGCCAGTCGATGGGATGCCCGCTTTCCGCCGCGCGGCGCTCGATGGTGATGACATCGACGATCCAGCGCATGGGCGGCGTGTCGCTGACCCGCATGCCATGAATGATCGCGTGGAACAGGTGGGCTTCGGCCGAAAGGGTGGAAAAGCGGCGGCCTTCGATGGTCACGTCGATGGCGCTGGACCACAACGCCTGCGCCTGGCCCGGAATCGCCAGCTCCGGCACCAGGTACCAATGGAGGTCGTATTCGAACCCATCGGCGTCGAGATAGGTATCCGCGTGCAGGTTGCGATTTCTCAGCGTGGCGCGGCAATTCTCGGCCAGGATCGCTTCGATCTCCCGCCGGGAAAGCGATTCTGCGACCAGCAGATCGAAATCGCCCATTGGTCTGGTTCCCGGATCCTTGTAGTAGAGGACGATCAGCGGGCAACCCTTGAGCAGCAGGGTGCGCACGCCGCGCGATTCCAGAACCCGAACCAGATCGAGGCCGCGATGGATGATCAGCCGGTTGCGGTAAAGGCTGCGCCGGTACCAGCCGCGCATGATCGGTAGCCACGGGTGATCGATGCCTGCTTCGTTCAGGCGCAGATAGAGGCTGGGCAAGAGGCGGACCGAGCCGGCATCGAGAGTCTGCAGATCGACGCTCGCGGTCCAGGCGGCGAGCGCATCGCGATCGAGCGATGGCGACAACACCAGCCGCAGCAGGCGAAGCTGCGTGGCGTTGGGCAGCGGCAGCCAATAGGACGATGTCTTGGTCATGCGCTGCCTTCACCCCGTTGTATTCGGGCGACGGCGGTCCAGCACGCCCTTCAGGGCGCGGGCATAGTTGGCGTAATCGGAATTTCGGCGCAAGCTTGTGTTGGCGCCATGGATGCGGCGCTCCAGGACAACCTCCGGAATCAAAGCGCTCGCAAGGCCAAGATCGCGGGCGTGGCCAAACCATCCGATGAATTCACCGATGGCGAGGGCCTCGCTGAAGGATCCGATGCGAAGGAAATCCGTCCGGCGCAGCAGCATCGCACCGGAGCAATAGCCAGGCACGGTCCCCTCTGGAACGCGCAGGCGGCCGCGCAAGGCCGGATCCATCGAGGGGCAAGCGAACTGGCGCATATGACCGAAGGCGATTGCCGGCCCGCCCTGGATTTCAAGCGCGCCGGTCAGCGCGGCAAGACGTCCGGTGGGCCACAGGTCATCGGCATCGAGGAAGGCGAGAAGCTCGCCTTCCGCGGCAGCAACACCGCTGTTGCGTGCGGCCCCCGGGCCGCCGCGTGCGGTCCGCTTCAGATAGCGCACGCCACGCCCGGCAAAGGATTGGACGATTGCGGCCGTCGCATCGCTGGAGCAATCGTCGGCGACAATGACTTCGAAACTGGAGCCGGCGACAGCCCTGACCTCGGCCAGCGCGCTTTCCAGCGCTTCGGCAATAAATCGCGCGGCGTCGAAGGCCGGCACGACGACGCTGATCCTGGGCGCGGCCCTGTTCATGCTCCCGCCTTCGGTTCGCGCCGGGCGCTGAAAAGAACCGGCTCGCTCTCGCCTGCACCAGCACGTTTGCGCGCCACCGCGCGTGCCAGCACGCGAAACACCTCGGACCTCGGCAGGGGCAATTGCTCCGTCATGTTGGCGCCGTGGCGGCGATAGATGAGGACAGGGTGCTGATCCACCAGCCAGCTTGCTCCCTTGTCTCGTGCGCGCATGAACCAGTCGGCATCTTCGCTGTTGCGGAGATCTTCCGAGAGCGGGCCGACGCGCTCGAACAGCTCGCGGCGGAAAAGCCCTGCCCCGAAACTGAAGAAAGCAATGGCCGGGTTGTCACTGCGAAATCGCAGGGTCCCGGAGCCAGCGCCATAGTCGAGCTGCAC
>CAZQLF010000529.1:0-2621 GCA_964594035.1 uncultured Rhodospirillaceae bacterium
CGGAGCGGCACATTCGTCTGGTCTATGGTGGGGCGCGCATCGGCCTGATGGGCAGGCTCGCCGATGCCGTGCTGGCCGGCGGGGGCGAGGTGGTGGGGATCATTCCAAGCCACCTCGACAAAGTTGAGGTGGGCCATCGCGGCGCCAGCGAGCTGGTCGTCGTCGACAGCATGCATCAACGCAAACAGCGCATGTTCGAGATGTCGGATGCCTTCGCTGTCTTGCCCGGCGGTTTCGGCACGATGGACGAAACCTTTGAGATCATCACATGGCGCAAACTCGGCCTCCACGACAAACCAATCCTTCTGGCAAACATCGCCGGTTATTGGCAGCCCTTACTCACGCTGATCGATCATATGATCGGTCAAGGCTTTGCCCATGGCGGCGATCGCGAGCTTTACCGGGTGGTCAATACCGTTCCAGATTTGCTGGCGGCATTGGAATCGGCGCCGCGGCCGAGGCTGCCGGACCAGCCGGAGCGCCTGTGACGTCGCGACTGCTCGCGCTGGCGGCATGATAATGCTGCCGCTATGATCCGCCGCCGCCAATTCCGGGAAATCGCCTTATGACGAAAATCAAGGTTGCGAAGCCGATCGTCGAGCTCGACGGCGACGAGATGACGCGCATCATCTGGCGCTTCATCAAGGAGAAGCTGATCCTGCCCTATCTCGATGTCGAGCTGCTCTATTTCGACCTCGGCGTCGAAAGCCGCGACGCGACATCCGACCAGATCACCATCGATGCCGCCAACGCCATCAAGAAGCATGGCGTGGGCGTCAAATGCGCCACCATCACGCCCGATGAGGCACGGGTGAAGGAATTCAACCTGAAGCAGATGTGGAAGTCGCCCAACGGGACGATCCGCAACATCCTCGACGGCACGGTCTTCCGCCAGCCCATCATCTGCAAGAATGTGCCGCGCCTGGTGCCTGGCTGGACCCAGCCCATTGTCATCGGCCGTCATGCCTTCGGCGACCAGTATCGCGCCACGGACATGATCATTCCCGGCAAGGGCAAGCTCACCATCAAGTTCGAGCCGGCCGGCGGCGGCACGCCGATCGAGCATGTCGTGTTCGATTTCCCGGGCAGCGGCGTGGCGCTGGGCATGTACAACCTGGATGACTCAATCCGCGGCTTCGCGCGCGCCTGCATGAACTATGGGCTGACCTTGGGCTGGCCAGTCTATCTCTCCACCAAGAACACCATCCTCAAAATCTACGACGGCCGCTTCAAGGACATCTTCCAGGAGGTGTTCGACAAGGAGTTCGCTGGCCAGTTCAAGGCCAGGGGCATCGTCTATGAGCACCGGCTGATCGACGACATGGTGGCAAGCGCCCTCAAATGGAGCGGCGGCTTCGTGTGGGCCTGCAAAAACTACGACGGCGACGTGCAGTCCGACACGGTGGCCCAGGGCTTCGGTTCGCTTGGGCTAATGACGTCCGTCCTGCTTTCGCCTTCAGGCGATGTGGTGGAAGCCGAGGCCGCACATGGCACTGTCACGCGCCACTACCGTGAGCATCAGAAGGGCAAGCAGACTTCGACCAACCCCATCGCTTCTATCTACGCCTGGACCCGCGGCCTCTGGTACCGCGGCAAGTTCGATCGCACCCCTGAGGTACAGCGCTTCGCCGAAGCGCTTGAAAAAGTCTGCGTCGATACCGTGGAGGCAGGCTATATGACCAAGGATCTGGCGCTGCTCATCAGCCCGCAGCAGACCTGGATGACCACGACGCAGTTTCTCGACAAGCTCGACAACAATCTCCAGAAAGCAATGGCATGACCGTGAAAAAATCAATCAAGGCTGCAGCTCTCGCCATGGTGCTGGGTGCGCTCGCCGGCACGACCACCGCCAAGGCGGCGGATCTCGAGAACACCATCTATCTCGATCTCAAGTATGGGCGCGTGGTGATCGAGCTGCGGCCCGATCTGGCACCCAAGACGGTGGCGCGGATGAAGGAGCTGACCCGCCAGCACTTCTTCGACGGCATCGTCTTCCACCGGGTCATTTCCGGCTTCATGGCCCAGACCGGCGATCCGAAGGGCACCGGTTACGGTGGCTCGGGCAAGAACTTGCCGGCGGAGTTTTCTTCGGCCAAGCATGTGCGGGGCACGGTTTCGATGGCCCGCGCCCAGGATCCCAACAGCGCCGACAGCCAGTTCTTCATATGCCTTGCCCCGGCGGACTTCCTCGACGGCAAGTATACGATCTGGGGCCAAGTCGTCTCCGGCATGGAATTCGTCGACATGATCAAGAAGGGCGATGACGATCCCAACGGCATGGTGACGCCGCCTCAGGACAAGATCATCAAGATGCAGGTGGCCGCGGACGTAAAGGACTAGCCGCCTTCCGGTTTCGTCGGTTCAGGTTTCGCGCCCAGCCGGTTCTCGGCGATCCTGGACACGCGCTCCTTCAGATCGGGATAGTTCTCGATCAGGTTGCGGAAGTCGCTTGCTTCCAGTGCCAGAAGCTGGACTTCCGTCACCGTGGTGACCGTGGCGCTGCGCTGGGTCTGGCGCAGCAGCGCGATCTCGCCGAAGAATTGGCCGGCGCGCAGCCGCACCGGGTGCGGGTGCACATCCACCTCCACCTCGCCCGACATGATGAAGTACATGGCGGTGGC
>CAZQLF010000530.1:0-2618 GCA_964594035.1 uncultured Rhodospirillaceae bacterium
ACTGAGGTGGGGAGGTAGTTCGTCCCCAAGGGTACGGGAGAGGGGGAAGCCCGAACACGCCGCAACGCCGGGCACGGGAAGCGGCAGAATGACATGGCGGAACGTCGACCGCGGCCGGGCGCCCAGATCGGCGGACGCCTCGATGAAGCTGCGCGGCACGCGCTCCAGTGCTGCCTCGATGGGCAGCACCATGAAGGGCAGCCAGATATACATGAACACGATCCACATCCCGATATAGGAAGCGGATAGGGAAGGCCCGCCGATAGTGGGCAGATCGAGGATATTGTCGAGCAGGCCGCCCAGGCCCACCAGATTGAAGGCCCAGGTGATCACGCCTTCCTTGGCAAGGATCAGCTTCCAGGAATAGACCCGTACCAGATAGTTCGACCAGAGCGGCAGCATCACCGCGAGATAGAAGATCGCCTTGGCGCGCACGCCGGCGAACCGCGCCATGTAATAGGCGAGCGGAAAGGCGATGATGGCACAGCCGACAGTAACGGCGGCCGCCATGGCAACCGTGCGCAGGATGATGGCGATGTTGGCGTCGGTGAAGAGTTCGGCATAGGTCTTCAGCGTTGGCTGATAGACGGTGAGGCCCGAGAAATCGTCGACCGCGAAGAAGCTCTGCGCCAGCAAGGCCAGCAGCGAGCCGATGTAGACGATGCCCAGCCACAGCAGAGGTGGCAGCAGCAATAGAAGCAGAGCCAGGCGCGGGCGCAGATAAAGCGTGGTGGAAAGACGCGTCAGCGGGCCTTCACGCCAGGAAAGGCCGCCGGCGAGGCTCACGGCCGCATCTCCTGTACATGGCTATTCTGCCAGATCAGCCGCACGGCCTGGCCCTGGCGGGCCAGCGCGCTGGACGCGGTTTCTTGCCGGTTCTGCTCGATCACCGTCAGCTCCCCACCGGCAGCAAGCGCCACATGAAAGCGCGTGTTGGCACCGAGATAGAGAACGCTGGTAATGGTTCCGTCGATGGCGGCGCTTCCGGCCGCTGCGTGGGTCCCGGGTGCTGCGATGGTGATCTTCTCCGGCCGGATGGAGAAGGCGGGCGGTGCGCCCGGAATGGCCGCGGCGGCCGCGCCCGAGACGATATTCGAAACGCCGACGAAGCCCGCAACGAAGGCGGTGGCCGGATGCTCATAGATCTGGGCGGGGCTGGCGATCTGCTCCGGCCGGCCCTTGTTGAACACGGCGATGCGGTCGCTCATGGAGAGCGCTTCGCCCTGGTCGTGGGTCACATAAATGAAGGTGATGCCGACCTGGCGCTGGATCGCCTTGAGTTCGACCTGCATCTGCTCGCGAAGCTTGAGGTCGAGGGCACCCAGCGGTTCGTCTAGCAGCAAAACGCTCGGCCGGTTGACGAGCGCGCGGGCGAGCGCCACGCGCTGGCGCTGGCCGCCGGAAAGCTGCGAGGGCTTGCGGTTACCCATGCCGGAGAGGGCGACCATGGCCAGCATCTCTTCGGCCTTTGCCAGCCGCTCGGCCTTCGGCACTTTGCGGATCATCAGGCCGTAGGCGACGTTCTGCGCCACGCTCATATGCGGGAAAAGCGCGTAGTCCTGGAACACCGTGTTGACGTCGCGCTCATAGGGCGGAACGCCAACCATCGGCTTGCCGTCGATGTGGATCTCGCCAGATGTGGGCTGCTCGAACCCGGCAATCAGGCGCAGGCAGGTGGTCTTGCCGGAGCCCGAGGGTCCGAGCATGGAAAAGAATTCGCCATGGGCGATGTCGAAGCTGACGTCGTCGGCCGCGCGCACGTCGCCGTAGTGACGGGCCACGTTGCGGAAGGAAACCGCGTTGGTGGAAGTACCGGCCATGGCAAAAAGAAGCCGGCGGACAGGCGATGAACCGCCTGCCCGCCGGGTCGGTTATTGACCGCTCTGGATCGCCAGATACGCGCTGGCCCAATCCTTGTAGGGCACGCAGGTCTTGCCGCCACAATCGGCGACGGGCGTGCGCCAGAAGCTGATCTTGTCGAAGTTGTCACTGCCATTGGTCTTGCAGCCGGCATCGCCGAGCAGGGCGTTGCCTTTGCAGGCGTCAGGGACAACCGGCACACTGCCGAACCAGGCAGCGAGGTCGCCCTGCATCTTGGGCTGCAGCGAATGCTCGAGCCACATATAGGCGCAGTTCGGATGCGGTGCCTTGGCATGCATCATCGTCGTGTCGGCCCAGCCCGTCGCCCCTTCTTCCGGGATCACGCTGTCGATGGGCTGCTTGTTGCTGTCGCGCAGCAGGTTGACCTGATAGGGCCAGGACGTCGCCGCAACAACGCCCTCGGAGGTGAAGTCCTGGGTCTGCTGGGTGGCGTCGCTCCAGTACTTCTGGACGATCTGGCGCTGCTGGCGCAGCAGGTCGATGGCGGCGTTGAACTGCTTCTGGTCCAGCTCATACGGATCGCTGATGCCGAGTTCAGGATGATGGGCCTTCAGGTAGAGCGCTGCGTCGGCGATGTAGATCGGGCCGTAATAGGCCTGTACCCGACCCTTGTTGGACTTGCCGTCGGGCAGCGTCATCTCCTCGAAGACGACGTTCCAGCTCTTCGGCGCATCCTTGAAGACCTTGGTGTTGTACATCAGCACGTTCGAGCCCCACTGATAGGGCACGCCGTAGTG
>CAZQLF010000531.1:0-1663 GCA_964594035.1 uncultured Rhodospirillaceae bacterium
TCGGCAGCAGCGCGTCGGGGCGCTCCTTCTCGATGATCTTGGCGACGATCTCCGGCGTGATCGGCTCGACATAGGTGGCGTCGGCAAGGTCCGGGTCGGTCATGATCGTCGCCGGATTGGAGTTGACCAGGACGACGCGGTAGCCCTCGGCCTTCAGCGCCTTCACGGCCTGGGTGCCGGAGTAGTCGAACTCGCAGGCCTGGCCGATGACGATCGGCCCGGCGCCAATGATCATGATGGAGCGGATGTCGGTGCGCTTCGGCATCAGCGCCCCCCGCGATGCTTCTCGATCAACGCTGCGAAGCGCTCGAAGAGATAGTGGCTGTCTTGCGGACCCGGTGATGCCTCCGGATGGTACTGCACGGAGAACACCGGCTTGCCCTCAAGGGCGAGACCCTCAACCGTGCCGTCGAAGAGCGAGAGGTGGGTGACCTTGATTCCCGCAGGCAGGAAGTCGGCCAGCACGGCAAAGCCGTGGTTCTGGCTGGTGATCTCGACTTTGCCGGTCGTCAGGTCCTTCACCGGATGATTGGCGCCGCGATGCCCCAGATGCATCTTCTTCGTCTTTCCGCCGAGTGCCAGCGCCAGCAATTGATGGCCGAGGCAGATGCCGAACAGCGGGATTTCGCTTGCCAGCAGTGAGCGGATCGTCGGCACGGCGTAGACGCCGGTCGCGGCCGGATCGCCGGGGCCGTTGGCGAGGAAGATGCCGTCGGGCTTGTGCGCGAGAATTTCCTCGGCGGACGCCGTCGCTGGCACCACCGTCACCCTCGCGCCGACATTGGCGAGACAGCGCAGGATGTTGCGCTTTGCACCGTAATCGACGGCGACGACATGGAAACGCGGCGCGCTCTGCCGGCCATAGCCGCGACCGAGCGCCCAGGGCGTTTCGTCCCAGCGGTAGCTCTGCCGGCAACTCACTTCGAGCGCGAGATCCATGCCGTCGAGGCCGGGCCATCCAGCGGCCTTCGCCTTCAGCGCCGGCAAATCAAACGCGCCATTCGGCGCATGGGCGATGACACCGGAGGGGGCGCCGCCATCGCGGATGCGCCGCGTCAGTCGCCGCGTATCGACGCCAGCGATGCCCACCAGATTGCGCGAGCGCAACCAGGCATCGAGATGCTGGGAGGATCGCCAGCTGGAAGGCTCGCTAATCGACGCACTGAGCACCACGCCACGCGCGGCAGGCGTCGTTGTCTCGATGTCTTCGCCATTGGCACCGACGTTGCCGATGTGCGGGAAGGTGAAAGTGATGATTTGTCCGGCATAGCTGGGATCGGTCAGGATTTCCTGGTAGCCGGTCATCGAGGTGTTGAAGCAGACCTCGCCCACCGCATTGCCTGTGGCACCGATGCCCTGGCCCGGTAGCACCGTGCCGTCCGCCAGCACCAGCAGGCCCGTGGTCTGACCGGTGGGCGCGGTTGCGCCAACGGGGTCGCTGGCGCAGGCGCCCGCGGCCGAGCAGAAGAAGGATGCGGCCCCAGCGGAGGCGGCCAAGCCCGCGGAAGCGGCACCAGCCGCCGCAGCCGCACCGGCGCCGACCCCGAACAAGGGCGATGTGGCGTGGATGCTGACGTCGACGGCCCTGGTGCTCTGCATGTCGGTGCCTGCGCTCGCCCTGTTCTACGGTGGCCTCGTTCGCACCAAGAACATGCTGTCGGTG
>CAZQLF010000531.1:1673-2617 GCA_964594035.1 uncultured Rhodospirillaceae bacterium
GCCGGCCGGCCGCACCCGCGAGGCCGTGGGTTTGGCGGGGGGGGGCGGTGGGGCAAACGGACCCAGCCCGGCCAATCGGCTGGGCGTCAGGCACGGTGCGGGTTTCGCTCATCGGCGCGGAACCTTGAAAGGACTCAGGGGAAAGCGGCAAGCGCGGGCGGTCAATTAAGCTATTCGCCCCTTCCGCGTCAAGCATGTGACACATCGATTTATGCAAAGCAGATCAACCGCTTCCCGGCGAGATGCGAGGTTGCCCAAAGCGGGCAATTCCATTACCTTCATCGCTTCCCGTTTCACCCCGATTCTTTAGCCAATCGATTGGATGGAAGCCGTGCTGCGCCAGCGCCTGAACGACGCCTACAAGGATGCAATGAAGAGCCGCGATGCGCGCGGCGTTTCCACCATGCGTATGGTGCTGGCGGCCCTCAAGGACCGCGACATCGCCGCGCGGCCCACGGGCAATGCCGCCGGCATTGGCGAGAGCGAGATCGTCGACATGCTGCAGAAGATGGTGAAGCAGCGTCATGAGAGCATCGTCCTTTACAAGCAGGGCAACCGGCCGGAGCTGGTCCAGCAGGAAGAAGAGGAGATCGCCGTTATCGAACGCTTCCTGCCCAAGCAGCTGAGCGAGGCGGAAGCAGCGTCAGCCATCGATGGCGCACTGGCCGAGACCAAGGCGGCGAGCCTCAAGGATATGGGCAAGGTCATGGCCCTGCTGAAGGAGCGCTATGCCGGCCGTCTGGATTTTGCCAAGGCCGGCGCGCTGGTGAAGCAGCGTTTGTCGGCCTAGGGCGCCGCTATGCCTGACGCAACCGCCCGCGATCCGGCCCGCGATCCACAGGACCTGGAGCGCATGCTGATTGCCCGCCAATGGGCGGGGGATGTGGAAAGCCAGGTGGGCCCTTTCGAAGCAGAAGCCCGCACACATGCCGGGGGCGGCCAAA
>CAZQLF010000532.1:0-2614 GCA_964594035.1 uncultured Rhodospirillaceae bacterium
AAATGGCGCGACGAAAGACCTGTCCTGGTGGGGTCAAGGTTCCTGTGGAAAATTCGTTCCATCCGAGGACCGGTGGCCAGTTCAATGCCGCCGGCCTGTGGCCTACTCGGTGTATTTGTATTCCGGCAGGGCCTTCAGGCTGTCCTTGGTGGCGTCGGCCAGGACGAATCCGCTGTTGGTGGTGGTGGGCGAAGGCCGCCAGGATGCGGGGTTCATCCGCCGGATTTGTTGGGTGCCGCCCCCGTCTGGCCCTCAAGGACACCAAGCTGCTCCAGATAGCCCAGCACCTGACGCAGCAGCTCCGCCGTATGTCCGGGCGCATCCCCTGTCATGTTTTCCTCTGAAGCCACCATGAGAAGCCGGAGATCCGTTTCCCATTGCCTCAGCAGTTCGATCTTCTGCTGCCTGGTCAGGTCGGATGCTTCCAGGATCGCCCGCGGTGTGCTGAAGACGCTCGATACGTCGCCAAGTGCCTGATGAAAGCGCGACTTCGCCATAGCTCCATCTCCGGTTTCGTGGGCTGGCGCGCTCGCGGATCCGCCGCGAGGCGCATCTGCAAGACCAACGGCATGATGGTGGCGCTGGTTCCCCCAACAGTCCGGGCGCATCCGCAACCCCTCAGGCGACCGCCGGCGCATTCGCAGACTCGGTGAGATCGAAGGAGAACCGGATGGTGGTTCCAGGCGGCCCCTCGATCGTGAGCACGCCGCCGAGCTGCTGGGCAAAGGCCTGCATCAGCAGCATGCCCGTGCCGGGGTCATCCTGTCGGTTATCGGTCTCGGACGCCGGTCCAACGCCGTTATCGACGATGGAGACCGTGGCCACCCCTTCGGCGGAAGCGCTGAGACTGATGCGTATCGTGCCCGGCCGCCCATCGGGAAAGCCATGCTTGAAGGCGTTGCCCAGCGCCTCGGTGATGAGCAGGCCAAGCGGCACGGCCCGATCGGCGGTGATGGGAATGGGTGGAATATCGACCTGGATGGTGACGCCGCGAGCCGCTGGCCCGCTCGATTCCTTCACCATCTGGCAGAGCTCGACGGTGAACTGGCCGAAGTCGAGATAGCGCAGATCGTCGCCCTCGTAGAGATGGCGGTGCAGCAAGCCCAAGGCCCGCACGCGGCGCTGCAGCTCGGCCAGCGCTTTTTTCGAAGCCTCGTCATGCAGCCGGTTGGCCTGGATGCTCATCAGGCTCGTCACCACCTGCAGGTTGTTCTTCACCCGGTGGTGGATCTCCTTGAGCATCGCCTCCTTCTGCTGCACCGATCGCCGCATGTCCTGCTCATGGCGCTGGACCTGCTCCGCCATGCTGGTGAGAGCGCCGGCGAGTTGGCGCACCTCGCGCGAGCCGCCGGCCCGGACAGCCGGACGTGCGGCATAGTCGCCGCGCTGCAGCGCTTGGGCTGTCGCTGAAAGCGCGCGGATATTGCGGGCAATCAAGAAGTCGCCGCCGACGGCAACCCCGATGAGCGCGCAGAGCAACATCCCCGCGGCCGCGGCCAGCTGGCGGGCAAGGTCCCGTTTCGCCCAGCCGATGGGGCCGGATTCGGGAAGGCCGATGACCACGAAGAGACCGGTATTTTCGAGATTGGTCAGGCCATAGAGCCTGTCGAGCCCATCGGCGCCGGCAGCGCGGAACTGGGCCGTCTTCGACGCCATGGCGGAACGCAGCATCGCAAAATCGGGCAGGCTCGCCACGTCGCCACCGCTTGGATCAACGCCACTGGCCTTTGCCAAATCGACCAGCCTGCCTGAACGGGTGACGGCAACGCCGTTGCGGTCGACCAGAAACGCACTCGATTCCGCGGGCAAGTCGCCGCCGGCGGAGAGCCCGGCGAGCCATGCAACGTCGATGCCGGTGGCGATCGCGCCGGAAAATGGCTCAGCCGGCGGGTTCATGGGCACCGCGACAACGACGACGGGACTGTTGTTGAGCTTGGAAAGAACCAGCGGGGTGACGACCGGCGCGTTCGTCGATTTAATCTGCTGAAACCAGGGGCGGTCCGCAACGTCGAAGCCTGGTGCTGATGGGGCGGAGCCGCAGATGATGCGCCCGCTGGCATCAGTCACGGCGATGCCGTGGTATTCCTTGAACGTGATCGGCAGCTGGGCGAGCCTCGCGCCGCATCGCCTGGCATCGCTCTGGGCTTCGACCATGACGTCGGTCGTGGAAAGCGCGATCAGCAATCGGCGCGTGGAATCGATCAGCATCTGCGTGCGACTTGCGGCAAGCTCGCCGAAGCGCAAGACGGATTCTCGGGTGCGCTCCTGGTTGTCGCGATAGCCCGTATAGGCGGAGACGATCGTGAAGATGACCGCCGGCAACAGGATGGCGGCCAGCAGAATCACCAGCCGCAGATGGAGCGGAGAGATCAGCTCCTCGAATTGTCCGTTAACGCGTTCCGGGCCAGGCGGCGGCTTGGACTGTGTATTCCCGGCGGGTTCCGCCGAGCCCATCAGCGCGCCTGGCGCTTCGGTGCACGCATAGCGCGGCGCTTCGGCAGTGCCGGGCTTGCCTTTTCCTCGAGGGCCGGGGCTCCGCGATCGCCGGATCCCAGCAATCGCTCGATCTCGCCGCGCGCGCGGGCAACCCGGCTCTTGATCGTGCCCACCGGAC
>CAZQLF010000533.1:0-2596 GCA_964594035.1 uncultured Rhodospirillaceae bacterium
TCTATTGCGCCGTCATCGTCAAGCGGGTGGACGAAAAGACCCGCGCCAAGACCTCCATCAACGAATTGCTGCGCGACTGACCATGGGTGCCATCGATCCCCTTGGCCTTGCCCAGGCGCTGATCCGCTGCCCGAGCGTCACGCCGGCGGAGGCGGGATCGCTGGGCGTGCTGGAACAGGCGCTGAAGCCTGTCGGTTTCCGCTGCTGGCGCCAGACGTTCCAGGCGCCGGATACGGCGAAGGTCGAAAATCTCTATGCCCGCTGGGGCGAGGGCGATGGTCCCTGCTTTGCCTTTGCCGGACATACCGATGTGGTGCCGGTGGGCGATGCTGGCGCCTGGCAGCCTGAGCCATTTGCCGGCGAGGTGCGCGATGGCCAGCTCTGCGGCCGCGGTGCCGCCGACATGAAATCGGCCATTGCCTGTTTCGCCGCCGCGGCGGAGCGCTTTATCGGCAAACGCAATGACGCTTTCACCGGCCGCATCGCCATGATCATCACCGGCGATGAGGAGGGGCCCTCGGTCAATGGCACCAAGCCGCTGCTTGCCTGGATGAGGCAGCAGGGTGAGCGCCTCGATGCCTGCGTGGTGGGGGAACCGACCAATCCGCAGGCGCTCGGCGATATGGTCAAGATCGGCCGGCGCGGCAGCATGACCGGGCGGTTGACGGTCCATGGCGTGCAGGGCCACAGCGCCTATCCGCATCTGGCAGACAACCCGGTCCACCGCATGATCAAAATGCTGGATGCCATCACCCGTGAGCCCATGGACGAGGCGAGCGAGCACTTCCAGGCCTCGACCCTGCAGGTGGTGAGCGTCGATGTCGGCAATCCGGCGAGCAATGTCATTCCTGCCACGGCGAAGGCGCTGTTCAACATCCGCTTCAACGACCGCCATACGAGCGAGGACGTGAAACGCTGGCTGAAGGATCGTTTCGTCGCCGTGGGCGGGCGCTATGACCTCGACATCCATGTCAGCGGCGAATCCTTCCTGACCCCGCCCGGCCATCTGAGCGATCTGATGGCGCGCGCGATCGAGAAGGTCACCGGCCGGCGGCCCGAGTTCAGCACCACCGGCGGCACGTCCGACGCCCGGTTCATTCGCGCTTATTGTCCGGTCGCCGAATTCGGCATGGTGGGCCAGACCATGCACAAGGTGAATGAGCGGGTCGCTGTGTCGGATATTGCCCGGCTGACGGATATCTATGAGAGGATGCTGGACGGCTTCTTCGCATGAGCCGTTGAACGCCCCATGGTGGTTGGCCTTTGCTGGTTTTGCGGGGGATCGGACCCGCGGTTTCCGGCGCCTGGGGCCTCGTCCTCTTCGTTCCCGATGGCATGCGTTACTTCGACCGCAGCCTGCATGGCTTCTGGCGGTCGTTTCGCCTCGCCATCTGGCTGGCACCGCCCTGGTTCCTGACCGATGCCATCGCGCTATCGGACATAAAAGTGACCGGCGGCTGGTCCAGTGTCGGCGCCGGGGGATGGCTTTGCATCGGGGCCGCCGAGATCATCGGTTACGTCATTGCCTGGACCGCGTTTCCGCTGGCCGCCTTTTACCTCACGCGATTCATCGATCGTGGCGATCGCTATCTGGGATACATCGTCGCCGACAACTGGGCGGGCGTCATCGAGACGCCGCTGTATCTGCTGGCCGTTCTGATCGCTTCTGCCGGCATCTTTCCCACCGGTTGGGCACAGCTGTTTCCCGTCGTGACGCATTTGGTGCTGATGGTCTATGAGGGATACATCGCGCGGACGGCGCTGAACATCTCGACCCTCGGTGCCTTCGGCATTGTGCTGGCTCAATTCTTTATTGGCCAGATGATCAGCATCGCGACCGGCTCGATGATGCAGCTCGGCTGATGCTGAGACGGCGGTCAGGCCACCGACTGCCGGATCAGCAATTCCTCGATCACCTCGCCGAATCCCAGGCGCCAGGAGGGCCGGCTCGGCTGCCAGGGCAGAGCCGCCCTGGCCTTCGCATTGGATCCGGCGCGCTGGGCCGTCATCATGTGGATCAGGTGATCGCCGGCCATCAGCCGGGCAATCCAGATCGGAACATGGCGCGGCAGTCGCGCACCCAGCATCAGGGCGAGTTCCGGCAGCCAGTCGCGCACCGGGGCGGGTTCGTCATCCACGATGTTGTAGACGCCGCCTGCCCCGCCGCTTTCGACGGCGATCGCTGTGGCCCGGGCGGCATCCTCCACGTGCAGGAAAGACCACCAGCCATCGCCCGAACCCAGGATTGGCAGACGGCGCTCGCGAATCTGGTCCACCAGCGCACCCTCGAAGATTCCGGTGCCGGGGCCGTATAGCGCGCCATAGCGCAGCACGACGCCCTGCATTCCTTCCAGCCCCGTGATCGATTTCTCGAGATGACGGATCGCCTCAAGGGTGCCGCGCATTTCGCGCGGCGGGTCTTCCATCAGCGCATCGTCCTCCGTTTTTACCGGCGGACCACCGGGCGCATAGGGCCAGCCGCAGAAGCTCTGGGCGACGATGCGCCGTACGCGCGCCGCGCGCGCCGCGGAGATCAGATGATCGGTGCCCATGGTGCGCAGCCGATTGGTCGAGGTCAGCCACCGAGAGCATGATG
>CAZQLF010000534.1:0-2592 GCA_964594035.1 uncultured Rhodospirillaceae bacterium
GGGGCAGGGGGAATGCGAGTCGAACCGCCGCCGTCGGTCGCATGCGCGCCGGGCACCATGCCGCTGGCAACAGCGGCGGAAGCGCCGCCGCTGGATCCGCCGGCGCTATGCCGCAGGCTCCAGGGATTGCGCGTCGGTCCGAAGCGAACCGGCTCGGTCGTGCAAGCGAGGCCCATTTCGGGCGTGTTGGAGCGCCCGACGACGACGATGCCCGCGGCTTTCAGCCGCTCGGTATAGGTGCCGTCATGATCGGCGACAAAACCGTCGAACAGACGGCTGCCGTTGGAAATCGCGACGCCCGTATAGGGTTGGTAGAGATCCTTCAACAGATACGGCGCGCCGGAGAGCGGTCCTGAGGGCAGACCGAGAGCGACCTGGCGGCGCGCCTCGTCATCCATGCGCTGGACCACGGCATTGATCCGCGGGTTCTTGAGATCGATGCGCTCGATGGCTGCGTCCAGAACCTCGCGCGGTGTAACCGCCCGTTTGGCGATCAGCTCGGCAAGCCCCATCATGTCGAAGCCTTCGTAGTCGTGGAATGCCATGGCTGATCCTCCCGGGGCTAATGCCTAAAGTATGAGAAACTTTGTGGGAAACAAGTGACGGGGCAAGCTCACCTGATAGGCTGCCCTTTGCAGCGGGGAAACGGAACGCAAACGTGGTGGCAGAAACCGGGAACGTGGCAGACGAACAGGCAGCGCCGCGCCAGAGCCGGGCCGTGCGCGCGGCGGCATTCGACTATCTCTACCACGCCCTGTCCGACCGCTCGCCCATCTCCCTCGGGACGCCGATCAGGAACGAGCCTGATTGGGTTGCACTTGTCGAGCAGGCCAACCGCGAGCGCGTTGTCACCAACCTTTACGCCGCCTTCGAGAGACAGGGCTGGCCCAACGGCGCCCCGCAGGACCTGCGCGACTACCTCGGCCTCATCCACCATGCCAATGCCGAGCAGAATCGCGCGGCCCGCGATCAGGCCTTGGCAATTGCCGCGATACTCAATCAGGCGGGCGCGGCTTTCGTTTTTCTCAAAGGTGCGAACTGGCTTCTGGAGATAGAGGATGACCGGATCGGCGAACGCTGGCTTGCGGATCTCGATCTCGTCATTGCACCGGCGCATTGGGAGACCGGTCTTGCGGCCCTCGAGGAGGCGGGGTTTCGCCCGGTCACCGATCCGGCAATCTATCGCCGGCATTTCCACCATGTCCCGCTCGCGCGGCCGGGCGATCGGGTCAGCATCGAGCTGCATCGCCATCTCGGCTGGCAGCGCCATCTGCTGACGCCTGAGGAGGTCATCGCAGCAGCGCAATCCGGGCCATCAGGCGTTCCACTGAGCAGCCCCGCGCATCGCTTCATCTATGGGTGTCTGCATAGCCAGCTGCAGGATCTGCAATACGCCGCCGGCCAGTTCAGCCTGCGCGATCAGGTCGACATTCAGTATCTGCTGGCACGCCATGGAAGCGAACTCGACTGGACTGCGATCGCGAACCTGGCCGAGACGCGGGGCATCTTTGCTTATCTCGCGGCATCCCTGTATCTGGCGCAGCGCATGCTGGGCGTGGGCATTCCCGCCCCCTTTGCCGGCAATCGGCGTGCCCGCGCCCATGTGAGCCGCTGCCTGTTGCAGCATCGCGGCCTTCTGCGCCCGCGCCTGACCGGATATGCCGTGAAGCTTGCCTGGATGATGGATAGCCGCCGCTTGGCTTACGAGCTCGATTGCGAGACGGCGCCTTGGGCGTGGCGCCAGTTGCGGATCGCTGGCGGGCGGATCGATTCAGTGCTGAGCCGGCTCGTTCACGGGCGCCGCAGCACGCCGGGCCCATCCCTCGAAGCGCCGCCAGCGGAATCCTGACCGCGCGCGGCCAGGCCATCCAGCAGCGTAATCGCCGCATCGACGTCGGCAAGTGGCAGCGAAAAGAACGCCAGGTTGCGCGCCCACGCCACGAGCTGGCCTGCGTCGGCTTCGGTCAGACGGCGCGGCACGGAAACGCACTCGGCAAGCAGGCGCTGCAGACCGGCACCGCGCGGCAGCGGCGAGAGGCTGGTTTCGCCGTCCTTCGCATAGCGCGGAAACACCACATGCGTGGCCTCGCAGCGTTCCACCACCCGCCCGGCCGGCGGAAGATAGCGCACGGCACGGCCAGCGCGCTCATGGACCGGCTGGGCCATCAGCGGCGGACATCGCTCAGCCAGCACCGGCCAGCTTCCTTCCTTGATGCAGGCCGATTCCGGCGCCACGCGCAGCGTCTTTCCGTCCAGCAGGCTGATTTCGTCGGTTCCGTAATCCCAGCCGGCGTAGTTGAGCGAGGCCGTCAGCGTCGTCTTGCCGCTGCCCGAGGGTGCCGGCAACAGCAGGCCACAGCCGTTCTTCATCAGCGCGCCGCCATGAAGCGACAGAAGATGCGGCGTGGCGTCGATCGCCGTCAGCACCAGTGCATACTCGATCTTCTCCATCAGATGCTTCAGCGTTGCGGCCACGCCGACCAGCCCCATTCCGCGGGCCACCAAAAAGCGCTCCCCCACGCCCAAGATCGTTATCTCCATAACGGCCGGCCGTTCCCCCATACCCACCCCACCCCCCCCCCCTGCCCCCCC
>CAZQLF010000535.1:0-2583 GCA_964594035.1 uncultured Rhodospirillaceae bacterium
CGGCGTATCGGTGGCGGCCGCCCTTTTCCTGGGCGCGGCACTTGGCGTGATGCGCATGCTGCAGGGGGCGCATTTCCTCAGCGACGTTGTCTTCTGCGCCATCGTGGTGGCGGCAACGGTGCTGCTGATACACTGGGCGATGTTCGCAGCGGATGGCTCGCCGCGCGGCGCCTGGGGACGACGGCTATCGAGACCTGCATAGCCGCACGATGCTTCCTGGCCTCCGTCTTCGGGGCGCCGAACTTCAGGAAACCCCGATTTGACAGCACTTTTGCCCGATTGGCGCCGGCTCCCGGCAAATTTGCCCTTGTTAAGGGCGCTGGGGGCAGGTTAGAAAATCTCCAGGGTTCCCCGGAGGGAACCTGGATGGAGCAACCGATGACCTTGTTTTCACAGGTCCTGACCGCTGGCGCGCCCAAGGGCGCCACGCTGTCGGCTGCTCCCCGATCCGCCCTTTCATCGGCTGAGCGGACGCTTCGACTTACCTACCCCTGACCGGCGCCGCCACTGTCCGGGTGATGCGCCTTCAGGGGCTGGAAGTGCGTTCGTCCGTCAACAGTGATTTCAAGGGGTTAGCAATATGAGTGGCAACGTCCAAACCAGCAAGTCCACGGCCCGCGACAAGAACCGCGTGGTCATCTTCGATACCACCATGCGCGACGGCGAACAGGCGCCGGGCTGCTCCATGAATCTCGAGGAGAAGCTGCGGGTTGCCGCCGTCCTCGAGGAGATGGGCGTCGATGTAATCGAGGCCGGCTTTCCGATCGCCTCCAACGGCGATTTCGAGGCGGTGCGCGAGGTTGCCAAGCTGGTGCGCAATTCCAGCGTCGCGGGTCTCGCCCGCACTTCGAAGAAGGACATCGACCGCGCCTGGGAAGCCCTCAAGGGTGCGGCGCGTCCGCGCATCCACACCTTCATCTCCACCAGCCCGCTCCACATGAAGTACATGCTGAACATGGAGCCGGAGCAGGTGCATCAGGCGACCATTGATTGTGTCCATCATGCGCGCAATCTCTGCGATGACGTGGAGTGGTCGGCGCAGGATGCCTCGCGCAGCGATCATGATTTCCTCTGCCGCTGCGTCGAGAGCGCGATCAAGGCGGGTGCCGGTACCGTCAACATTCCCGATACGCTCGGCTATGCGGTGCCAGAAGAGTTCGCGGCCCTCATCAGGATGCTGTTCGACCGCGTGCCCAATATCGGCAAGGCGATCGTCTCGGTGCATTGCCACAACGATCTGGGCCTGGCGGTTGCCAACTCGCTGGCGGCGATCGGTGCGGGCGCGCGTCAGGTCGAGTGCACGATCAACGGTCTCGGCGAGCGCGCCGGCAATGCCGCGATGGAAGAGATCGTCATGGCGCTGCGCACGCGCCCCGATCTGATGCCGTTTGGCACCGGCATCGACAGCACGGTGATCACCAAGGCTTCGCGCCTCGTTTCCACCATCACCGGCTTTGCGGTACAGCCGAACAAGGCCATCGTCGGCGCCAATGCGTTCGCGCATGAATCCGGCATCCATCAGGACGGCATGCTTAAGCATTCCGGCACCTACGAGATCATGACTCCGGAATCCGTTGGCCTCAGCCGCTCGACTTTGGTGATGGGCAAGCACTCGGGCCGGCACGCCTTCAAGACGAAGCTGAAGGAGTTGGGCTTCGATCTCGGCGAGAACGCTATGGAAGATGCCTTCCGCCGCTTCAAGGAACTGGCCGACAAAAAGAAGGATGTCTTTGACGAGGACATCATCGCTCTCGTCGACGATAGCTTCGTACGCAGCAACGAGCACATCCGTTTCGTCTCGCTGCAGGTGATCGCCGGATCCAAGGGACCGCAGAAAGCCGACCTCGATCTCGAGATCGACGACAAACCGGTCTCGGCGACGGCGACGGGCGATGGTCCGGTGGACGCCATCTTCAACGCCATCAAGAAGCTCTGCCCGCATGAGGCAAAGCTGCAGCTGTTCCAGGTTCATGCCGTGACGGCAGGAACCGACGCCCAGGCGGAGGTGACGGTGCGGCTGGAGGAGGGCGGCAAGACGGTGAACGGCCAGGGTGCCGATACCGACACGCTGGTTGCCTCGTGCAAAGCCTATCTCCACGCCCTGAACAAGCTGTTGGTCAAGCGCCAGAAGACCGCGCCTGCCGCGCTCTCTGCCTAGAAGAAGGCCAGTCTCAGGCGAGTGTTCGGGGCGGGGCTGAAAAGCTCCGCCCCAAGCATTTTCAGCCTTTTCTTACAAAGTTCACATGAGCCTTGAATTTGCCGCAGTGGACGGTTACGACACGCGAACGCGAAAAAGGGGTTGTTTTCGATGTTCGGAAGATTACTCGGCATGCTTTCGGCCGACATGGCGATTGACCTGGGCACGGCCAACACCCTGGTCTACGTCAAGGGGCGCGGCATCGTCCTGAACGAGCCGTCGGTCGTCGCCATCGCCGAGGTCAAGGGCAAGAAGCATGTGCTCGCCGTCGGCGACGAGGCGAAGATGATGCTCGGCCGAACCCCGGGAAATATCTCCGCCATCCGTCCGTTGCGCGACGGCGTCATCGCCGACTTCGAAGTCGCCGAGGAGATGATCAAGCACTT
>CAZQLF010000536.1:0-2577 GCA_964594035.1 uncultured Rhodospirillaceae bacterium
CGGTCCCGGCTTGTCCAGATCACTCCGAGCCTGCCGCCATCACGCAGCACCCGGTGGGCGTGGATGCCACCGGCGCAGGGCTGGTCGATGCCGAGCTTCTGACGCATCACCAGCGTCGTGCAGCCGATCTTCTGGCCGGCGACCGGCCCTTCGCCCGCTTCGCTCAGCAGGCGGTGCAGACGATGCTGAATCTCATAGCCTTCGCCGGCATCGCGCGGGGCGAGGCCCTGCGGCAGGGGTTGGACGGCACGCCCCTTCAGTCGCGCGGATGCCAGTTCGCGTGCCACTGAATCCGGATCGTGGGATGGCATGCTTCGATGAGCCTCGTAGAAATCGATTCTGCGAGCCTAACCGATCCAGGCGCCGAGTATAGGCTTGTCCTGCCTTGCTTTCCGATTGTCCCCTCGCCATCCTGCCCGCGCCTCTTTTTCGCAAGGACGCCTGTTTTGCCGATCCGCGTTGGGCTTTTCGCCACCTGCCTCGTCGACCTGTTCCGTCCAAGCGTCGGCCTTGCCGCCGCCAAGCTGCTGGAGGAGGCGGGCTGCACGGTGGAGGCCCCGGATGCCCAGACCTGCTGTGGCCAGCCTGCCTACAATTCCGGCGACCGCGAGACGGCCGCCGCGATTGCCCGCCAGACGGTCGACCTGTTCGAGGCGTTCGACTATGTCGTGGCGCCCAGCGGCTCCTGCGCCGGCATGCTGCGCCTACATTACCCGGCGCTGCTGGCCGACGATCCGCGCTATGTCGAGCGCGCGAAAAAATTCGCGGCCAAATGCCACGAGCTGGTCGAATTCCTCGTCGACGTGTTGAAGCAGGACAAGGTCGCCGCGCGCTTCACCGGAAGAGTGACCTATCACGACTCCTGCTCGGGCCTGCGCGAACTCGGCGTGAAGAGTCAGCCACGCCGCCTGCTCGCCAGCACGGGCGCGGAACTGAAGGAGCTGCCGGGTGCCGAAGTCTGCTGCGGCTTCGGCGGCACCTTCTGCATCAAGTATCCCGAGATCTCCGACCGCATGGTCACCGAGAAGGCGGCCGATATCGAAGCCAGCGGCGCAGCGCTGTTGCTCGCAGGCGATCTCGGTTGCCTGTTGAACATGGCGGGCAAGCTGCGTCGGCGCGGCAGCAAGGTCGCATCGCGCCATGTCGCCGAGGTGCTGGCCGGCATGACGGACAAGCCCGCCATCGGCGAAGGCCAGGGTTGAGCGGCGGGGGCCGATGTCGACCCATCTCAACGACAGCAACGATTTTCGGCGCAACGCCAATATCGGGCTTGCCGACGCCAATCTGCAGAAGGCGCTGTCGGGGATGGAGGATACGTTCGTCGCCGGCCGGGCGCGCGCCGCGGCGGCGCTGCCGGAGTTCGAGGCGCTGCGCGATGCGGCCAAGGCGATCAAGGATCACACCCTGGCCAATCTCGATTTCTACCTCGAGCGCTTCGCCGGCAATGTCGAGAAGGCCGGCGGCCATGTGCATTGGTGCGTCGATGCCGAATCCGCCCGCAGGATCGTGCTCGATCTCTGCCGCAAGGCCGGTGCGAAGACAGTCACCAAGGGCAAGACGATGATCGGCGAGGAGATCGCCATCAACGATTACCTGCAGGCGAACGGCATCGAGCCGGTGGAAACCGATCTCGGCGAATACATCATCCAGCTTCGCCACGAGACGCCGAGCCACATCATCGCGCCGGCCATCCATCTGACGGTGGAGCAGGTGGGCGAGACGTTTCTGGAGGCGCATAAGGACCTCAATCCCAAGCGGTCACTGAGCGAACCCGCCGACATGCTGGCCGAAGCCCGCGCCAAGCTGCGGCGGCGTTTCCTGGAGGCCGATGTGGGGATCACCGGCGCCAATTTCCTGATCGCCGAGACCGGCAGCACCGTCATCGTCACCAATGAGGGCAATGGCGACCTGACGCAGACCCTGCCGCGCATGCATATCGTGCTGGCGAGCATCGAGAAGGTGGTGCCGACCCTGGCCGATGCCTCGACCATCCTGCGCGTGCTGGCGCGCTCCGCCACGGGGCAGGAGATGTCTGTCTACACAACCTTCTCGACCGGACCGCGCCGGGCGAGCGATCTCGACGGGCCGGCGGACTATCATGTCGTGCTCATCGACAATGGCCGCACGAAGCTGCTGGGTACGGAGTTCGAGGCGATGCTGCGCTGTATTCGCTGCGGGGCCTGTCTCGATCACTGTCCGGTCTATCAGAAGGTTGGGGGACACGCTTATGGCTTCGTCTATTCCGGGCCCATGGCCGCGGTGCTGACGCCGGGCTTGCTCGGTATCGATCATGCAACGCCGCTGCCCAATGCCTCGACCTTCTGCGGACGCTGCGAGAGCGTCTGCCCGATGCGCATTCCACTCCCCAAGATGATGCGCTTCTGGCGCGAGAAGGAGTTCGAGCGCCATCTGACGCCGGCACGCTACCGGGCCGGCCTGCGTCTTTGGGGTTTCATTGCCCGCCGCCCGGCACTGTTTCGCCTTGCCAATGGATTGGCAGCGCGGGTGCTGGGAAAGCTCGGCCGGCGGCGCGGCGCCTTTGCCAGCCTGCCGCTCGCCAGGGCTGGACAGCCCATC
>CAZQLF010000537.1:0-2571 GCA_964594035.1 uncultured Rhodospirillaceae bacterium
GGGTGGTTGGGGGAGAAAAGTTCCCGGGCCCAGATTTGCGCTTGACAGCCTGGGGGCTTTTCTTTCCTGGCCCGGCTTCGGGGCCTATCGCCTGCTGCGCAGCGAGTTGCAGTTTCCCAACGTTCCCTGGGCCTGGCTCGGCTTTGCCTTGTTCCTGATGGCCTATGGCGACGGCCTGCTCTACAGCCATGTGATCGTCCCCAATGACAACGCATTTGCGGCCTGGTGCGCCTTGCCTTTCGCACTCGCCTATTTCATGACCTATTCAGCGCTGTTCCTGGAACCAAAGGACGTGGTCCGCTATCGTGCCTTCGGCGCCGCGCCCGAGGCCGGACAGCTGCCGCGCGCACTCACCTTGCTGGCGCTATGGCTCCCGATCTTCGTCGTAACGGCAGGGCTGGGCATCGCGCTTACCCTGTTCGGCGGCTTCGACAAGCTCAACGATCTGGCCGATCTCGCCGGCCCTGGCGCCTTGCTGTGGCACTTGCGGACCGGCATGACGATCGAGATCCTGCCTCTGGCCTTTGTGCTCTATCTTCTGCGCGATATTTTGCTGGTGCTCTACTTCAATTTCGGCACGAGAGGCGGGCGGGCCGATCTGATCGCCCTCATCGTGCTGGCAATCGCCTATTTCCCCGCCAGTGGCGTGTTGGCGATGCTCCACGCCACGTCGCTGATCCCCATCCTCGCGCCCTATCCGCCGGCGTCAGCGCTGATTAGTATCGCCGCACCCGGGATCGAGGCAGGAATCCTGGCGGTGCTGGTGCTGCGGCGCCTGCGGGCGGCGGGCCGCTTCCGGCCCGTGCCAGCCTGAGAGGCGCGGGCGAAAGAAGGAATCAAGCATGGCCGGCTATGACTATGACCTTTTTGTCATCGGTGCCGGCTCCGGCGGGGTGCGGGCCGCGCGTGTCTCGTCGGCCTATGGCGCGAAGGTTGCGATCGCCGAGGATTATCGCGTCGGCGGCACTTGCGTCATCCGCGGCTGCGTGCCGAAAAAACTGCTCGTCTATGCCGCCCATGTCAGCGAAGAACTCGAAGACGCCGCAGGTTATGGCTGGACCATCGAACGAGCGAGCTTCGATTGGCCGACCTTGATTGCCAACAAGGATCATGAGATTGCCCGGCTGGAAGCCGTCTATCGCGATCTGCTGGCGAATTCGAAGGTGACGCTGGTCGAGGGCCGCGCGCGGCTGGTCGATGCGCACACCGTCGCGGTGGCGGGAAAGCACATGACGGCTGAGACCATCCTGATCGCGAACGGCGCCCACCCCGTGCGGCCCGAAGACTATACGCCCGAGAACAGCATCACCTCCAACGAAGCACTCCAGCTCGAGAATCTGCCCAGGCGCATCATGGTCATCGGCGGCGGCTATATCGCGGTGGAGTTCGCCTGCATTTTCCATGGCCTCGGCAGCGAGGTGACGCTCGCCTATCGCGGTGAACAAATCCTGCGCGGCTTCGACGACGACCTGCGCGAAGGCCTGGCCACGGAGCTGAAGCGCAAGGGCATCCGGCTGTCGCTGAATGCCCGCCACACGGCCATCGAGAAGATGCGCGATGGCTTTCGCCTCAGCATGAACGACGGCAACGACCACGAGATCGATACGATCATGTGCGCCACCGGCCGCGTGCCGAACACGCGCGACCTGGGCGCAGCAGAGGCGGGGGTCGAGCTGGATGACCTGGGCGCGGTCAAGGTCGATGCCTATTCGCGCAGCAGCCAGCCGAACATCTATGCCATCGGCGATGTCACTAACCGGCTGAACCTGACGCCGGTGGCGATCCGCGAAGCGATGGCGTTTGCCGACACGGTCTATGGCGGCAAGCCATGGGCCATGGATCATTCGGTCGTGGCGTCAGCCGTGTTCAGCCAGCCACCCATCGGCACCGTCGGGTTGACCGAGGCGGAAGCCCGCAAGCGTTACGGTGCGCTCGACATCTACAAGGCGGGCTTCCGTCCGATGAAATACACCTTGAGCGGCCGCAAGGAGCGCACCCTGGTCAAGTTGGTGGTGGAGCGCGCAACCCAGCGCGTGCTGGGTGCGCACATGCTGGGTATCGATGCACCCGAGATCATCCAGAGCCTGGCGGTGGCGGTGAAGATGGGGGCGACGAAGCAGCAGTTCGACGAGGCCGTCGCCGTTCACCCGACGGCGGCGGAGGAGTTCGTCACGCTGCGAACGAAGGAGCCCGATCCGGCGCCCTAACTCGCTAGCAACTCGCCGTTCTTTTGCGCTATTCCACGCACTAGGTCCTCGACGCGCTGCGCGTTGTCCACGCCGAAGAAACCAATTTCCCGCTTTTCTCTGTCTTCGCCGCTGCCGACCCATTCGACGCGGAAGGTCACATCGCCACACCCGTCATCACGATTGAAACGCTTGATCTCCTGCACATCTGCGGGTGCGTAAGACGCAGTTCGGAGAAACCAGCCGCGCTTGATGATGAGAATGCGTTGATTCGTAATGGCATAGACGGTCGAGCGAGCCCGTATCATCGCCCATAGGGGTTATAATGCCGCCCCGATGCGGGCTGCGGCGAGCGTTTGCCGCGCCACCGCCGCCTCGGCCAGCA
>CAZQLF010000538.1:0-2570 GCA_964594035.1 uncultured Rhodospirillaceae bacterium
TTTTCGCCTAGTCATATACAACTAGTTGTACCTGGCCTAAGTCGTCATGCTTTTATGACTCCCGAGCAATTGACCAAGTGGGCAGAGAGCTGCCTTCGAATTAATCATCTAAACACGCTGGTACAACGAGAAATTGCTTCCGGTGCCATAGATCGTGCAAGTGAGCTTTCGGAGCGGGCCAGGAAGCGAGCCTGGGAAATGTTTAACGAAATGATTGAGTCTGGCGCGAAGAAGCCAGAAGGATATTGCGAACCCGATTTTTCTCCTTAAGCTCAGACTAGAGGACGCCGGGCATGTCCCGCTTCATCGAAATCTCCGCCTTCCTGATCGGCCTCGCCCTGATCGGCTTGACTCTGGCCAGCCGCGCCAAGGCGCGGACGGTGATGGCGTGGCCCAAGGTGCCGGGCACGATTCTCAAGTCGGCGGTGGCGAAGCGCGGGGACGACTACTTCCCCGACATCCACTACGAATACACCGTTGGCGCGGTGAGGCACCAGGGCAAGACCGTGCAGGTGCGGCTGCTGCCGGATAGCCGGGGCAGGCGCTCGCAGCGCATCTGCGAGCGTTATCCGCAGGGCAAGGCGGTGCAGATTTACGTCAATCCGGCCGATCCGGGCGACTGCATGCTGGAAGCTGCGCTCGACTCGACTTATGCCCTGGTCATGATTGGCTGGGGCGCGTTTACCGTTGTGGTTGCGCTGTTGTTACTGAGCCGTTGAATCGAGCCCGCCGTACATTCAGTACATTCAGGGACAGACCACGATAGTACATTCAGAGTACATTCATACATTCAGGTACATTCAGGGACAGTACATTCAGGGACAGACCACGATTAACAAGCAGTGCCGTAGGGCGATAGGCATGACCAATGTCTAGCGCTTCCGAGACAGCGCGCGCTGCCGCCTCAGGCTCGTCCCATTCCAGCGGCGAAACGAGCGGCTCAGCGAAGTGAGGTCCGCGTAGCCGAGGATTTCCGCGATGCGGGTGGCGCTGAGGTCGGAGTGGCTCAGGTACTTCGAGGCCAGGTCGGCGCGAACCGAGTCGCGTACGCGCGTGAAGCTGGTGCCCTGCTGTTGCAGGTGAAGCTGCAGGGTCCGCGGGGGAAGATCGAGCGCTCGGCTGACTTCGCCGATAGTGCAGGGCGCGTAGGGCATCAGGGCGCGCACCACCGCCTCCACGCTGCGCGCCGCGCGCTTGCCGGGCGGCTCTTCCTCGAGCTTGACCATGCGGCTGGACAGCGCGCGTGCCGCGGCGCCGCGCGGATTGAGCGGCGCGGCCCAGGTGCGTTCGTCCAGTAGCAGCGCGTTGCATTCCTGGTTGAAGCGCAGACCGCTGCCAAAAACGCTACGGTAAAGCCCTTGCTTTCCGCGGGGCCGGGCGTGGCGAAACAGCACTGCAGCCGGCATCCAGCCGGGGCGGATGTGGCTGCGGATTTCGTTGGCGAACACGCACAGGGAAAACTCCGCCATCTGCACTTCGCTGGCGATCCGGCCAGCAGCGGTGGCCCAGCTCAGCAGGATGCCTTCCGGCGTCCGTTCGACGCTTATAAACGCCGCGTCGCTGTAAATGTCGAAGTTGTCCACCAGCTCGATGCACATCCCGCCGACAGTGCGGGCATTGCGCAACAACACCCACAGCGGGCCGATGATCGTCGCCAGGCGTGCGCCGCGGCCCAGCGTCACGCCCCAGGTGCGCAGGCGGCAGGCTTCCGCGGCCAGTTCGAAGAAGTGCAGCACGGCGTTGGCGTAGACCAGCAGGTCCGGGTCGTTCAGTGCAGCGGGCGGAAGGCCGGCCCGGCGCGCGAGCAGGGTCGGGCGCGCGGCGTGGGCGCGGATCAGCTCGGCCGCGCCGTCGAGAATCGCGCTGCGGATCAGCGAACCCGCCATGGGTGTGCCCTGCCTCCTTGCGCATGAAGCCAAGTCTGTTGCGCATTATGCCAACTCATCGTTGGGCGGGGCGAGCATGATGGACCAGTTAAGCCCTGCATGCCTGCACCCGGGCGCGCTGCCGACAAGTGGCTGGCTGGCGGTAAGTCAGGAGCGAGGAATGACGACGGCACGGAACCGGCAATGGATCCTGATGCGTCGCCCGGTGGGCGACCTCCGTGACGGCGACCTGGTGTTTCGCGAGGACCCGCTGCCGCAGCCGGGCGCCGGCGAGGTCCTGGTGCGGAACGAGTGGTTGTCGCTGGACCCGGCGAACCGCGTCTACATGACCGATGTGAAGCAGTACCTGCCGCCAGTGGCGCTCGGCGATCCGATGCGCAGCTTTGTTTGCGGTACCGTGGTAGCGAGCCTGGCGCCGGCGCTGCCGGCCGGCACGGTGGTGATGGGCTTGGGGACCTGGTCCGAGTACTCCTGCGTTCCCGCCGAATACCTGATGCCGGTGCCCGAACTGCCCGGCATGAGCCGAAAGGATGTGTTCGGCCAAGGCTATATCGTCGCGCCCACGGCGTACCTGGGCCTACGCGATATCGGCAGTCCGCGGGCTGGCGAAACCCTGGTGGTGTCGGCGGCCGCGGGCGCAGGGGGCAGCCTCGGCGGGCAGGCCGGCGAGGCCGGGGGCTGCAA
>CAZQLF010000539.1:0-2564 GCA_964594035.1 uncultured Rhodospirillaceae bacterium
CGACCATCCCCCCCGAAGCGGAAACGGGGAAGACCGGCTGGCGCACGATCTCCAAAAGCGGCCGGCCGGAACTGCGGCGTTCCTCCACCGTCGGCCGCGGTATGCGCACGAATTGCACGAGCAGGCCGGCCAGCAACTGCATGATGGCGATGGCAACGAAACTGCCGGCGAAGGTGATCGGGGCAAACCAGTCGTGCGACCATTTGGAAAGCTGCGGCCCCAGCACGGCTGCGACCACGCCGCCGGCCATGACCAGCGATATCGCCTTGCTCTTGAAGGCAGCATCGGCCGTGTCGGTGGCGGCGAAGCGGTAGAACAGGGCAAAGCCGTTGGCCATACCCACCATCATGTTGCCGGCGCAGAACACCCAGAACTGGACGTGAAAGATCGCGTAGCACTGGATCAGGGCACCGACGATGCCGATCAGCGCCCCGATGGTGAATCCGGCGCGCCGGCCGATCCGGTGCATCAGGAGCGAGGCCGGGAACGTCGCCGACATGACGCCGATCTGCTGCAGACCGAGTGGCAAAGTGGCCAACGCCTTGTCGCTGGCCAGCATCTCGCCCGCCAGCGCCGAGACGGTCGCCATGATGGTCATGCTGGTCATCGCCATGGACTGGCACAGGGCCAGAACCAGCACATTGCGGCGTTGCGAGGTCAGGATCATCGCGATTCAAATGCAGGGGGCAAATCCGAGGGGCAAATCTGGCGGCATCGCCGAAGCCAGGCAACCACCAGAAGTGGTTGACGGCTATGCGCCAGATGCCGCAGCAAGGTTGCGCACGTTTGCGCATTGCTGGGCATCGTTCTCGTTTGTTGCCTAGGAAGGAAGTTCCTGTTCCCTTAGTGGCGATTTCAGAGTGGAGAGTTCGATGTCCGATAAATCCCATGCCAAGCTGGTGGCCGAGCAGTTTGGTCCGCGCGCGGCCGCTTACGTATCCAGTGCCGTTCATTCCCAGGGCGAAGACCTCGAAGCGCTCACAGGGGTCGTCCTGGGACAGGCGGATGCACGGGTGCTGGATCTTGGCTGCGGTGGCGGGCATGTGAGCTTCCGCGTGGCGGAACATGTGCGCGAGGTGGTCGCCTATGATCTTTCCCGCGATATGCTGGGCGCGGTCGCCAAGGCGGCAGCGGAACGCGGGCTGAAGAACATCGCGACCCAGCAGGGCATGGTGGAGAAGTTGCCCTTCGCCGATGCCAGCTTCGACTTCGTCTTCAGCCGCTTCAGCGCTCATCACTGGAATGATTTCGCGGCGGCACTGGCCGAAGCGCGGCGTGTGTTGAAGACCTCGGGCCGGGCCGTCTTCATGGATGCATTCTCACCCGGGCCGCCCCTGCTCGACACATTCATCCAGACGGTCGAGATGCTGCGCGATCCTTCCCATGTGCGCGATTACTCCCGGGCGGAGTGGGAAGCAGCATTGCGCCGGGCCGGGTTTGCACCGGGGAAGTTCGTGTCACGTCAGCTGCGAATGGATTTCCCGGTGTGGATCGCCCGCATGAACACGCCCGAGGTGCGGGCCAATGCCATCCGCTCGCTGGAAACCGAGATGCCGGAGGATGTCGTGCGGCATTTCGCCATCGAGCCGGACGGCAGCTTCATGCTCGACACGATGTCGCTCGAGGCACTGCCGACCTAGAAGTGTTGGAAGCCGCCCTTGCCGGTTTCGATTCTGCGGCCCGCGGCATCGACGACGCTGGTCCGCTTCCCTGCTTCCCCCTGGCCCGCCTCCATGCGGCCGATGATGGTCACCGGCAGCCGGGCAAGTTCGGCGCTGCGCTCGGCCGGCACGGTGAACAGAAGCTCGAAGTCTTCGCCGCCGGCGAGGATCGTGACCAGACGCTGCGGATCTTCGTCGAGCAGGTGGCGGACTGGCTTGGAGAGCGGCACCTTGGCTGCCTCGATCACGGCGCTGAGCCCCGAGGCGTCGCAGATATGGCCGAGGTCGGCGACCAGCCCGTCGGACACGTCCATGGCCGACGTGGCGAGACCGATGAGCCGGCGGGCCAGCGCCAGGCGAGGCTGCGGCAGCAAATAGCGCTCGATCAACTCGTCATCGCCGAAGAAGGGCGCGATTTTGCCCTGGATGCGCGCGAGCCCCAGAGCCGAATCCCCGATGGTACCGCTCACGGCGATCAGGTCGCCGGCTTTGGCGCCCGAGCGGCGCAGCTCTTTTCCCGGCTCCACGCTGCCAACGGCGGTGACCGAGAGCGTCAGCGGCCCTGGCGTCGACACCGTATCGCCGCCCAAGAGCTTCACACTGAATTCCATCTGATCGCGGGCGAGGCCGGCCGAAAATCCCGCAAGCCAGGTTTCCGAAATCGTCTTGGGAAACGCGCAGGTCATGAGATAGCCGAGCGGGATTGCTGCCATCGCCGCGAGATCGGAGAGATTGACCCGCAGCATCTTGCGGGCGATCAGGTCGGGCGCATCTTCGGGGAAAAAATGTACACCGGCGACCAGCGCGTCGGCCGTCATCACCAGCCGCCGCCCCTCGGGAACATCCAGCAGGGCCGCGTCATCGCTCAGCTCGAGAGCGCCAGGCGATCCGGCGGTAAGCGGC
>CAZQLF010000540.1:0-2555 GCA_964594035.1 uncultured Rhodospirillaceae bacterium
CCAGCTTAGGAGGTTTGGCGTCTGATCGCTTCACGTTGAATCAACGTGAAGCGTGAATCAGCCGCTATTTCAAATAAGTCGAGCAAGATTCACGGATCAGGTTGCGTCAACCTGATCCGATCCAGGAGCCGGCTGTACGAAGGGAAGTAGCTAGGAAGCCTTGCGGGTGAAGACGATATTCCAGCCGCCGTTGACGGCGCGGCAAGCCAGGCCGTTGCCGGTCATGTGCCTGTCACCGCGCGTCTCCTCGCGCAGGAACTCGCGGCAGTTGCTGCCGAAAGATGTCGTGAAGTTCGATCCAAGCGTGATCTTGCCCTGGCCGACGCCGGGGCTGTCGTACTCGAAACTCTGTCCGGCAGCGGTGTTGCTGTTCAACGAGCCCTGAAGCGTCGCTTCATAGGCCGAGGTCAGATCATCGATTTGCGGCGCCGAAGCCGTTGTATAGGTTCCTGAGAGATTGTGCGCCAGATAGCCGGCCGTGCCCGCCACCAGCAGACCCGCGATACCGGCGGCAAGCGCCAGAGGCCACCAAAGCCGGCCGCGAACGGCCGGCGATGCGGGTTCATATCGCATCTCGTCCTTTATTGTCTCGATCAGGTCGGCGGGCATCGGCTCATCGAACGGCGCGCGCGAAATGCGCCTGGCGATGTCGGCGCTGACCTGGAGCTGGCGGGCGGTCTCCTGCGCTGCCGCATCATGCGAAAGCGCGGCCTCGACAGCGGCCGAGTCCGAGTGGGACAGCTCATGGTCGACAAAGGCGACCAGAATTTCCGGGGTAAGCGCGATGCGATCTTCGTTCATGGCAAACCTGCCGCCTTCACGTTTTGCGCCTGAAAGGCGTCAGCGTCCGGCGCCGCGGCTCTTCCATCATCTGGTAAAGCGTGAGCCGGGCCCGTGCCAGGCGGCTCATGACGGTTCCAATCGGGATGCCCAAAATTTCTGCCGCCTCGCGATAGGCCATTTCCTCGACGGAGACGAGCACCAGCACTGCCCGCAATTCCTCGGGCAGCTTGGCGATAGCGCGCCGCGTCTGGGCGAGGGCGATCTTGTCTTCGACCTCCCGGGTGCCTTCGATGCCGGGAAACTCGACAAGCTCGGCCGGGTCGACACCCCTCTCGCGGTGCTTCATGTGTCTGACGCGATCGATCCAGATCGATTGCACGATGCGATACATCCAGCTGTCGAAACGCGTACCTGGCCTAAACTGCTCCGCGCGCTGCAAGGCGCGTTCGCAGGCGGATTGAAGAAGGTCATCACCTTCCTCGAGCGAACCTGTCAGTGTTCTGGCAAAGCGCCTCAACCTGGGCAGCAACGCCAGCAACTGGTTGCCGACAGCCTCTCGCGCACTCATCCCCGACTGCCCGTCGGCATGGTCATAACGATTGGCCCTGACGTTCTATTCAAAAAAACATATCCCCAGCGAGCATCATACCCTGATCCGGGAGCCCACTTTATCACGAATATGCGGGCTCCCCATTGGAGGCGCTCACCAGAACCCTTCTGTACCCGGCGCCGGTGACATTTTCTGCCAGTAATGGTTGCGACAATTTGACGGAACAAAAACTCTTGCCCTGACGTTTGTGGGAATATCGTGGCGTGATTTTCAGTGGGAATATCCAGTCGACCCCGTTCGTTATCCGCCGACGAGCACAATCCGCTTCTGTCATGGAGAACACCCAAATGCCTGTGAAATCTGCCAAATACATTGCCGCCGCCGCGATCCTGGCCTCCCTTGCGATGCCTGCGCACCTCGATCGGACACATTTGCTTTCGTCGAGCGCGGCCTGGGCGGGCAACGGTCATGGCAACGGGGGCGGGAATGGAAACGGGGGCGGGAACGGCAATGCCGGGGGTAATGGGAATGGCAATGCCGGCGCCAATAGCAACGCTGGCGGCAATGCCAATACGCATCCCGACAACAACGGCGCAATCGCGAGTTCTCTGGGTGCGCTTAATGCAGCTCATGCTTCGGCGACTGCCTTCGCCAACAACGCGACAAATCCTAACTCCAGGCTTGGCAAGATCGCAGCCTACAAGACGGCTTCCGATGCGCTCGTTTCCGCGCAAAACGAACTAACTGCGGATGCGGCTATCCCGGGTTTTGGCCCGGGCACCCTCGTAGTCGATCCGCTGGGCAAGACGTATGACCAACTGGCCGCGGAAATCGCTCTCGACCAGCAGGCAAAAACGGCCGCCCTGAACGCAGCCGCCAACAAGACGCCTGTCAGCCCGGATACCCAGGCCGCACTCGACGGTCTGCTCGACGGGAAAATTACGCCTTAGCGGGCGCCGCGCAGCCGCTTCACTCCACGAGCTGGACCGAACCCGGCCCAAACTCCTTGGCGCCGGCGCCGCTGCAATTCGTATCCGAGACGGTCGGGTTGCCCTGCAGGTCGAAGGTGTAGGCGATGATCTGCGTGCAGGCCGTGGAGTTCCAATTGGGCGTCCCTAGCATGCTGAATTTACCCGACGGGAAGTACATCGCCCCGGTGACCGTCAGCGTCGGATTGGATTGCATGTGGTTGTTGGTGCTGCCCGCGCTCACGCTGGGATCC
>CAZQLF010000541.1:0-2547 GCA_964594035.1 uncultured Rhodospirillaceae bacterium
AGCGACGCCCGAGACTCTGAAGGCGGCGGTCGAGGGGCTGACCGCATTGGATGGCAGCGCGCCGATCCACATCCACATCGCCGAACAGACGAGGGAAGTGGAAGATTGCCTGGCCTGGTCGAACCAGCGGCCGGTGGAATGGCTGTTCGATCATCACGCCGTGGATCGTCGCTGGTGCCTGATCCATGCGACCCACATCGACCCGAGCGAAACGAAGCGGCTTGCCGCCAGCGGTGCGGTGACAGGGCTCTGCCCGACGACCGAGGCCAATCTAGGCGACGGTTTCTTCCCGGCCATCGACTACCTCGCCGAAGGTGGGGCCTTCGGTGTCGGCTCCGACAGCCATATTTCCGTCAGCCCGGTGGAGGAACTGCGCTGGCTGGAATACGGCCAGCGGCTGGTGACACGCCGGCGCAATCGTTTGTCGCCAGGCTCGCACGGCGGGCCGCATATCGGTGCCGCCCTTTACCGGGGCGCGCTCGTTGGCGGGCAGCGCGCATTGGGACGCGACATTGGAAGACTGGCGCCTGGTGCGCGAGCGGATTTGCTCGTTCTGGACGGAGACGCGCCGAATCTTGTAGGCAAAAGCGGAGATCAGCTATTGGACGCGCTGATTTTCGCCGGCAATACGAATGCGGTGCGCGATGTCATGGTCGGTGGCCGTTTTGTCGTGAAGAACGGGCACCACGCAGGCGAAGCAGCAATCTTCGAGCGGTATCGCAAGACATTGGCGGGGTTGCTGGTGTAAAGCGTACTTGTCTGCGAGGATAATCTCGCATTTTCAACAGCTTGTGCGCGCAACTTCAACTGCTTCTCAACGCCGCCAAGGTGCGCCGCTGCCTCTGGCTCGGCAGCAAACCACCCAAGGAGATTCCGTCCGTGCCGGATAGGCGCTGAAGGCGACAGCGCCGTCACCTGTCTACCAGCGAATCCTGAGGATTTCTGCGGCTTCGACGGTTGCGGCGTCGTCGGATAAGCGACACATAGCGACGGAAAGGGCTTAACAGTCACGGCTCACGCTGCCTATTCTCCGCCACGTTTTTCCGGAGGATTCCATGGCCCGCGAAGCCCAGCGCCGCGAACGCCGCACCCGCGGCGGTGCGCTGAAACAATTACCCTGGCGCAGTTATCGCAACCCTTACAAGCCGATCGAGGCCATCTCCGCCGACCAGCTGGAGGCGATTCACAACGCCTCGCTGCGCGTGCTGGAGGAAATCGGCATTGATTTCCTCGACGAGCCGGCCCGCGAGCGCCTGAAGAAGGCGGGGGCGCATGTGGAGGCGGGCAGCCAGCGGGTGCGCTTCGATCGTGCCATGGTGCTGGACCTGGTCGCCAAGACCCCGTCGGAAGTCACGCTCCATTCCCGCAATCCGGAGCGCAACCTCACCTTCGGTGCCAATCACATCAATTTCGGTTCGGTTGCCAGTGCGCCGAACGCCTCCGATTTGGATAATGGCCGCAGGCCCGGGCGCTTCGAGGACTACTGCAACCTGCTGCGGCTGTGTCAGAGCCTGAACATCGTCCAGTTCATCTCGGGATATCCGGTCGAGCCCGCCGACCTGCCGCCGCTCTCGCGCCATCTCGATGCGCATTACGCGGCGATCACGCTGACGGACCGTATCTGGCATCCTTACAGCCTGGGCCGCGAACGCATCGCCGATGCCATCGAGATGATCTGCCTCGCCCGCGGCGTTTCCCGCGAGCAGCTGGCGAGGGAACCGAGCCTCTTCTCCATTATCAATTCCAGTTCGCCGCTGCGTCTGGATGGGCCGATGCTGCAGGGCATGACGGAGATGGCGCTGCATCGCCAGCCCATCGTCATGACGCCGTTCACGCTCAGCGGCGCCATGGCACCGGCGACCGTAGCGGGTGCGCTGTCCTTGCAGAACGCCGAGGCGCTGGCCGGTATTACCTATATGCAGGTGGTGATGCCGGGTTGCCCGGTGATGTATGGCGGCTTCACCTCGAACGTGGATATGAAGAGCGGGGCGCCGGCTTTCGGCACGCCGGAATATGTGCGGGCGGCGCTTGCCGGTGGCCAGCTGGCGCGCCGCTACAAACTGCCCTACCGCTCCTCCAATGCCTGCGCTGCCAATACGGTGGATGCACAAGCTGCGTATGAGTCCGAGATGTCGACGTGGGGCGCCGTCATGGGGCACGCCAACATGGTGATGCACGGCGCCGGCTGGATGGAGGGCGGCCTCGTTGCCTCCTTCGAGAAGGTGATTCTCGATGCCGAGATCCTCCAGGGCATGGGCGAGTTCATGCAGCCACTCATCGTCAATGACGACACGCTGGCTTTCGATGCCATCAAGGAAGTGGGGCCGGGCGGGCACTTCTTCGGCGTCGGCCACACGCTGGAGCGCTACGAGACAGCTTTCTATGCACCGATCCTGTCAGACTGGCGCAACTTCGAGAGCTGGCGCGAGGCGGGCGGCCTGACCGCAGCCCAGCGCGCCAATGCGATCTGGAAGCAGCTTCTCGCCGATTTCCAGCCGCCGCCGCCGGATCCCGCCATCGACGAAGCGCTCAAGGCCTTTGTCGAGC
>CAZQLF010000542.1:0-2543 GCA_964594035.1 uncultured Rhodospirillaceae bacterium
CTTTGGCCTCGAGGGTCAAGCGCTGGGCAATCGCCTTGTCCTGCGCTGCGCCGGGCGCAACCAGGATCAGGTCGTGCTGCGTGAAGGGCCGGGGCGGCGCATTCACTACATCAGCTTCGGGACCACGGCCGATGGTTTGACCTCAGCCAGGCAGAACCTCGAGCGGAGCGGCGTGCGCCTGCTCGATCCGCCGGGCGATGGAACGCCGGATGGCATCTGGTTTTGCGATCCCGACGGCATGCTGGTCAATTTGCAAATCGCCGAGGCGGCACCGGCACGCGCAGAGCCCGGCAGCAGACCGAACACCCCCGGCGATTTTCGCCGCGTCGGTGCTCGCGGTGCACCACCACGCGGCCAGCGCACGCAGCCCCGCCGGCTTGGCCATGTTCTTCTCTTTTCGCCCGATCCGCGCCGCGCCGCTGATTTCTATACCAGCACGTTCGGCATGAATCCTTCCGGTACCGCCGGGGGTGGCCTGCTTGCCTTCCTGCGCACCGCCGGCTACAGCAATCATCATGTGATCGCCTTTGCCCGGTCGGACCGGCCGGGGTTTCACCATGCGAGTTTCGAGGTCGGCGGCATCGATGAAATCGTGCAGGGCAGCGCGCAAGTGACCGAGGCGGGCTACCGCAGTGCCTGGGGGCTCGGCCGTCACGTCATCGGCGCCAACTTCTTCCACTATCTGCGCGATCCGTGGAACGGCCTCGCCGAGTACTTCTGGGATATCGACTATGTGCCCGCGGACTGCGCCTGGCCGGTGAAGGACTGGGATCCGCAAGACGGTTTCTTTTTGTGGTCGACCGGCGGTCCGCCGCCTGAGGATTTCGTGCGGAACTTCGAAGCCGAGTGACCGCCGAACCGACGCGCGTGACATCGATATCACCACCCAGCCGGTTTGCCCTCTGGCTGCCGCCGGCCCTCACCTTCTTCATCAACGGCGCGATCTATGGCGTCTGGGCGACCCAGGTGCCGATGGCCAAGGCGCGCCTTGGCGTCGGCGATGCGGGGTTCGGGCAACTTTTACTGTTCATGGGTCTGGGCGCGATTTTGGCGATGGCCGCGAGCGGCCGGCTGATCCCGATTTTCGGCGCCGTGCGGTTGATCACCATCAGCTTTGCCGTGTTCCTGTTGTCGGGGCTGGCGCTGGCCGTTCTCGGCGGGCACGCCGTCTTCGCGGTGGCCCTGGTTCTGTTCGGCGGCTCCGGCGGGATGATGGATGTGGCCATGAATGCGGTTGCGGCCGAGACGGAAATCCGCATCGGCCGGCCGGTCATGTCGTCGATCCACGGCATGTGGAGCATCGGCGGTCTGGCGAGTGCGGGCATCGGCAGCCTGCTGCTGCCCTGGCTCGGCGGTGTGGGTGAGGCGATTGCCGCCGGCGTCGTCTTTCTTCTGTTGTTCCTGTGGGTCTGGCCGCGTTTGGCCAGCTCTGCCAAATCCTCCAGGAATGCGAAGCAGCCGAGGGCGCACATCCCCGGCACTATCTGGGTCGTAGCGCTGCTGGCCTTTCTTTGTTTTTCCACCGAGGACTCGGTTCGCGACTGGAGCGCCCTTTATCTCCGATACGGCTTGGCAAGCCCCGTGGCCCACGCTGCCTGGGGCTTTGCTGCCTATTCCGCCTGCATGGGCAGCAGCCGCTTCGCCGGCGACTGGATCCGCCATCATGCCAGCGACCGGACCATCGTGCTCGCCGGGGGTATCCTTGCCGCCATCGGCTTTTCCATCGCGGGTGTAACGGAGAGCTACGCCATGGCGATCGCAGGTTTTGCCTTGGTGGGCATCGGCCTCTCCAACATCGTGCCGATCTTCGTCAGCGCCGCCGGCCGCTCGCCCAGCCCGGCGGCGTCTGTCTCACTCGTAGTGACCCTGGGCTATTCCGGCTATCTCGTGAGTCCGCCGGCCCTTGGCGCCATCGCCGGCTACGCGTCGCTGGCGTCGATGTTTCTTGTCGTGGGGGCGGTGGCCCTGTTCATCGCACTGGTCTGGCTTGTGCTGGTTCGCTATCTGCCCATGCGCCGGTCCTGAGAGTGGCGCCGTTGACGGCGGAGCGTGACGGGGCGAACCTCCCTCGATATCGCGATTCGGTTTGGGAGAGGCCAATGGCGAGGCGGGCGCTGCAGGGTTTTTGGCTGGGGCTTTTGGCAACGGGGATTGCCGCGAGCATCGTCGGTCCGGCCAAAGCGGATTCCACCACCGGGCAATTGCTGGATCGTGCCAAGGAGGAAGACTTGGACAACAAGCCGGTGGAAGCCCTGCGCGATGTCCAGGAAGCCTATGACCGGCTATGGCAGGCGAGCCCGCTATATCTGACTCAGGCGTTGTTTGTGAAGGAGGATCCACAGGGCTATGGCCATTACGACCCGCGCGCCGACGCGGTCTTCACCAGCAAGGATCCCCTCTACATCTATGTCGAGCCGGCCGCCTATGGCTTCCAGTTTGACGGCACGCTCTATCGCTTCGGCTTTGCCGTGGATGTCGCCGTTCTCGACGCCAGCGGCAAGGAGCGTGGCGGCGCCAAGGACTTCACCAATTTCGATTACGTC
>CAZQLF010000543.1:0-2543 GCA_964594035.1 uncultured Rhodospirillaceae bacterium
CTCTTCGCGGCCCTGCCAGCGATCGGTGCGCAGATGGCCCGCAAGATGCAGCGCCGGGCCGGCACGCTGCAGCAGAGCCCGGCCCAGCTCGTTCTCCAGGCTGCGAAAGGCGATCGCCTTCAGCCGGGCGCCGTCGGTACCCGCCACCGTGCAGCGAACATGGGCGTCGCCGGCGGGATCGGCGCGAATGATGCGCGCCGCGGTCAGCGCAAAGCGCGGCTCGGCATTGCCGCTGCCAAAGGGCCCGAGCCGCTCGATCAGGCGCATGAAATCCGCTGTGGCACCACCGGGCTGGAGTGCGCCATCGAGATCCAGCGTCGGCTGCGGCCGGTCGCCGTTGAAGCCGCTGCCAAGCCGCTCCGTCAAAAATTTGCGCAGCGCCTCGAGCTTGCCGGCTTCCACCACGAAACCCGCCGCCATGGCATGGCCGCCGCCATTGATGAGCAACCCCGCCTGGCGCGCGGCGATCACCGCATTGCCGAGATCGATGCCCGGCACCGAACGCCCCGATCCTTTGCCGACACCGTTTTCAACGGCCACGACGACAGCCGGCCGGCCGTAGCGCTCCTTGAGGCGGCTGGCGACGATGCCGATCACGCCGGGATGCCAGGCCTCGGCACTCACCAGCACGAGGCCGGGTGTCGCCTTCGATTCCGCCTGGGCGATGGCCTCGGCGAGGACGTTCTCCTCGATCTGCTTGCGCTCGCCGTTATAGACGTCGAGCTGGCGGGCGATGGACGCTGCTTCCGCCGCGTCGTCGGTCGAGAGCAGCCGCGCGCCGAGATGGGAGGCGCCCACGCGTCCACCGGCATTGACCCGGGGCCCGAGCAAAAATCCGGCGTGATAGGTTCCGGGCGCCTCGTTCAGCCGCGCCACATCGGCGAGCGCCACCAGGCCGGCATTGCCGCGCATGGCCATGACCTTCAACCCCTGCGTCACCAGCGCGCGGTTGATGCCGGTCAACGGCACCACATCGCAGATCGTCCCCAGCGCCACCAGGTCGAGAAGCTGGCGCAGATCGGGCTCGGCCCGGCCTGCGGCATACCAGCCCGCCCGGCGCAGCGAACGGTTGGCACCGACCGCCAGCAGGAAGGCGACGCCCACGGCGGCGAGCTGGCCGTGGCCCGGTTCCTCGTCCAGCCGGTTGGGATTGACCACGGCAAAAGCGCGCGGCAAATGCGGCTCCGCCACGTGGTGATCGATGACGATCACATCGAGCCCGGCTTCGGCTGCACCCTCCAGCACCGCGAAGGCGGTGATGCCGCAATCGACGGTGATGACGACCCTGGCCCCCTCGGCTTTCAGCGCCAGCAACGCCGGCAGGTTCGGGCCATAGCCCTCCTTCATCCGGTCGGGGATATAGATGCGCGGCGGGCTGCCGGCCGCCGTCAGGAAACGCGACAGCAGCGCCGAGGATGTGGCGCCGTCGACGTCGTAATCGCCGAAGATCGCGATCTTCCCGCCGTCCTGCACCGCGCGGCTCAGTCGAACGGCCGCCTTGTCCCGTTCGCGAAAACCCGCGGGGTGGGGCCAGCAATCGCCACAGGTGGGATTGAGAAAGCTCTCCGCCGCCTCGCTGTCCACGCCGCGCCCGGCCAGAAGCCGGCCAATGATGTCCGGCAATGAGTGACGCTGCGCGATAGCAAGCCCCACACGCTCGTCCCCCAGCCTTGCGCGCCAGCGCCGGCCGGTCAGCGAACGCTCAACACCGAGAAACGCTTCCGTCATTTGTCGTGCTTGCTGTCTTCCTCTCCGTCCCTATGGGCAGAGAGGAAACGCGATGGAACGGAGCGCGACGGTCTCCGGTTAATCCTCATACCCGGGCTTCGTCTCCCAACGATGATGGGCCTCGATCAGCCGCACCGTGCCGGTCTTGGAGCGCATCACCATGGTGTGGGTATAGCCCTCGGTCGTATCGCGGCGCACGCCGCGCAGCATGGTGCCGTCGGTCACGCCGGTGGCTGCGAACATCACATCGCCCCTGGCGAGGTCATGCAGCTTGTACTTGCGGTTGAGGTCGGCGATGCCGAGGCGCCGGGCGCGGCCCTTTTCATCGTCGTTGCGAAACAGCAGGCGCGTTTGCATCTGTCCGCCGATGCAGCGCAAGGCTGCCGCGGCCAGCACACCCTCCGGCGCGCCACCGCTGCCCATATAGATGTCCACGCCGCTGTTGGCCCGCGACGTCGCGATCACGCCGCTGACGTCGCCATCGGAGATCAGCATGATCCGCGCGCCCGAGGCGCGCACCCGCTGGATCAGCTCGCTGTGGCGCGGCCGGTCGAGGATGCAGGCAACGATGTCGGCGATGTCCTTCTTCTTGGCCTTCGCCAGATTCTTCAAATTCTCTTCGGGCTTGGCATCGAGATCGACAATCTCTGCCGGCAATCCCGCGCCAACCGCGATCTTGTCCATATAGACGTCGGGGGCGTTGAGGAATCCCCCGGCCTCGGCCATGGCGATCACGGCAAGCGCATTGGGCCCGCCTTTCGCCGTGATGGTCGTCCCCCCCAGCGGGCCGAGGGCGGCTTCCATGGGGGGGCCGC
>CAZQLF010000544.1:0-2515 GCA_964594035.1 uncultured Rhodospirillaceae bacterium
CCCTTCGTGGTCCCCCAGGCTCGCCAGGCGCCGTGCTGGCGCCAGGGGAGAAAGAAGCCTTTGAACGGAGGACGAGGCTGCGATTTCTCCGGTCGCGGTGAACGCTTCGTGGTTGCGCTCGATGTGGCCAAGATCATAGAGGTAATTCACCATCAGCCCAAAGGCCTGGCTTATCCCCCGTTTCGACAGATCGGCCGCGACATTGATCTGCTCGATGCGCGCGCCGTTGCGCAGGTGGAACCGCGCAACCGGATCAATCGGCAGGCCGGCCGGGGCCTTGGCCCGGAACAGATACTGGGCCGCCGCCCCCAGCATCGGCCGTTCAAGGGAACCGCCATCATCAGTGTCCGGTGACCAATTCTCATTAAGGCCGGCAAGCGCTGCGCGCGTCTCTTCGTCCAAGGGGCCGTTCGGCACCGCCAGCGCGCGCAGCAGCCAGGAACGGAAGCCCGGCAGCGGCGACAAGGTCACAAATCGCGCGACGTGCGGAAGATCGCGGCGAAGTTCCTCAACCACCTGCTTGATCAGGAAGTCGCCGAAGGAAACCCCGGCCAGGCCGCGCTGCGTGTTGGAGATCGAGTAGAACACCGCCGTCGCGGCGTCGCCGGCGGCGATGGGTTGCCGTCCGGATGCAAGCAGGGGGCCGATGGCGGCCGGAATGTCATGGGTCAGCGCAACCTCGACAAAGATCAGCGGCTCATCCACCAGCTGGGGGTGAAAAAAGCCAAAGCAGTGCCGGTCCGACGGCTCCAGCCGGCGGCGCAGATCATCCCATCCATTGATTTCATGGACGGCCTCGTAGCGGATGATCTTTTCGAGAATGGTGGCCGAGGTCGACCAGTCGATGCGGCGCAGAACCAGAAAGCCGCGGTTGAACCACGATGACAGGAGATGGAGGAAATCGGCATCGAGCGTCGCCAGCTCAGGGTCCTGGTGCAGCAAATCGACCACGCTCGCGCGCATCTCGAGGATCGCTGCCGTTCCTCCCGGCGCCATGTTCAGCCGGCGGATGATCTCCTGGCGGCGCGGCTCCGCGGCGCGATGGAGGGCCTGGGCCGTCATGTCGGATTGATCCTGCTGATAATCCGCAATGGCGCTGGCGAGCTCGGCGCGATCGACGCCGAAGCCAGCGCACATGATCCGCAGAAATTCGCGGCGCTCGTCTTTACTCAACGTCGCCCAGCGCGCGAGGATTTCTTCCGCAAGCGCGAGGCCAGAGGCTTCGCCGCGCCGGGCCAGCAGGGCCTCGAAGAGCGCGCCGAAGCCAGCGTCGGGAGATGGCAGCGCGCCGTGACGGCGCAGCAAACCCCGCCCGCGTTCGGCGATGGACTGGAAGAGCTCGGCGAGAAACTCGACGTTCATGGCGAAGGACTGGATGCTCAATGTCCGACCCATGGCAGAAATAGCTTTAAAAAGTTATCCGGCCAACAGTAACCCGCTACAGTGCCGCCGGTTCCATGCGGGTGGAACGGATCAGGTCGGCACAGCAATCGTGAGTGTCATCCAATCGCAACAGCGGATCGCCGCCAGCACCGGCGCGCATCGTGGCGCGCGGGCGGTGCTGCTGTTGCTGCTGCTGATCAATCTTTTCAATTACATGGATCGCCAGATCCTGTCGGCCGTGGTGGGGCCGATCAAGGCATCGTTCTTCGGCGCGTCGGCCGGTATCGGTGCACGCGACAATCTCCTGTCCACCATCATGGAGTGGTCGCAGAAACATCTGGGCTTCAAGCCGGAGGATGCGCTGGTCGGCCTGCTCGGCACGGCGTTCCTGCTGATGTACATGATCGGCGCCCCAATTTTCGGGCGGCTGGCCGAGCGCAACCCGCGCTGGGTTCTCATTGGCGCGGGCGTGATCATCTGGAGCCTCGCCACCGGCGCATCGGGCATGGCCCTGACATTCGCCGGCCTGCTGGTCACCCGCTGCTTTGTCGGAATCGGCGAGGCAGCCTATGGACCGGTCGCGCCCTCGATCATCGCCGATCTCTATCCGCTGCAAGCGCGCGGGCGGATGCTCGCCTGGTTCTATATGGCGATCCCTGTGGGCAGCGCGCTCGGCTATGTGCTGGGCGGCTTTGTCGCGACCTCCGGCATCGGCGCCTTTCTGGCGCCACTCACCGGCGAACCACCGGAAAGCTGGCGCTGGGCCTTCTATCTCGCCGCGTTCCCCGGACTGCTGCTCGGTATCGGCTGCCTGTTCGTACGCGTCGATCCGCGTGGACCGCGGCACGAACCTTCAGCCCATTGGTCCGACTATCGCCGGTTTCTCGCCACCCCCTCCTACACGCTTTGCACGCTGGGGATGGCGGCGATGACCTTTGCCATCGGCGGTATCGCCTTCTGGATGCCGTATTACCTGGAGACGCGGCCCGGCGCACCGGTGCAGTCGACCTTTTATTTCGGCCTGATCACGGTGGTGGCGGGACTGAGCGCCACGCTCGCCGGCGGCTTCATCGCCGACTGGCTGAGGCCACGCCTGGCAAGCGCCTATTTCGTCGTCTCAGGCCTGGCGATG
>CAZQLF010000545.1:0-2512 GCA_964594035.1 uncultured Rhodospirillaceae bacterium
TGGCCGAGTCGGTGATGGTCCACGCGGTCTCCCGCCGATTATCCGTGGGATCGCCGAATGTGTATGCAACCCCCACCCAATTTCCGAACCGGTCGCCCATTGACGTCAGTCGCCAATCATCGTGAATCAGTTCGAACGTGTGGATTTCGCCGGACGGAAGCTCGACCTGCGCCATCGTGTCCGCCCACTTGTGAAAACGAAGAGCGGCCGGATCGCCGCTGAAGGTCGTAGCGTTGGGAACGTCGAGACTCTCGAGAAGATGTTCGTCGCCCGAGGGTCCTTCGTAGATGAAGCCAAGGCGTTTCGTATCCGGATAGATGGCAGTACCGTCGGTCGGCCCGGCCGTCCACAACCCTTAGTGTCAGCCGGAGGGCAAGGTAACCTTGATCGTGGTGCCCTTGCGGCGGGCGCTCACGATGTCGAACTGGCCGCCATGCAGCTCGACGATGGTCTTGGCGAAGGGCAGGCCGAGGCCGGTTCCGGCGGTCATCCGGCCGCCCGCCTGCTTCACCTGCATGAACGGCTGAAGGGCGATTGCGACCTCGTCGGTGTCCATGCCGATACCGGTGTCGACCACCCAGATCTCGACCTTGCCGGGCGGCGCCATCCGGCCGGTCAGCGTGATCTGGCCGCCCGGATCGGTGAACTTGATCGCGTTCGACAGCAGGTTGTACATGACTTGGCGCAGCCTGGTGTCGTCGGCCCGGGCGAACAGCGGGTCGTCCGGCAGGTTCAGCCTGAATTCCAGCCGCGCCCGGTCAGCCTGCAGCCGCATGACCCTGAAACATTCGCCCAGCAGGTCGCGGATATCGAACACGGCAAGGTGCAGATCCAGCCCCGCGGCGCGGGTCTTGGCGAGGTCCAGGATGGTGTTGATCAGCGACAGGAGATGAACGCCGCTCATATGCACGTCGCGCGCATAATCGATATAGCGCGGGCTGCCCAGTGGCCCCAGCACCTCCTTCTCCAGCATCTCGGCAAAGCCGATGATGGCGTTCAGCGGCGTGCGCAGCTCATGGCTCATATTGGCCATGATCACCGACTTGGCCTCGTTGGCCGCCTCGGCTGCATCCTTGGCCTCGATCAGCTCGAGGGTCAGCTGGTCGTTGCGGATGCGCAGGCTGAAAATATCCCATACCCAGCGCTTCAGGATGCGCGCGCTCGTCAGCAGCAGGCCCAGATAGATCAGGGTCATGAAGCCGAGGAAGCGGGCGTTGGTGGTGCCTTGCGCGAAGAACACGATCGCCAGCATGCCGAGCAGCGGCACGGTGATGACGACCACGGCCGGGTAATAGATGCCGTAGATCGCGGTGGCGCCCGCGGCCAGGCCGCCGATCGCCATGATCAGGAACATGCGATCCTCGGCCGCCGGCGGGACGAAGATCATGGGGGCAATGATCGAGATGATCAGCGCGGTGACGCCCAGCATGCCGGCGAAGAGCCGTCCCCAGCGCAGCGTGTCGCGGTCGTTCCAGCCGCGCCGCCTGTAATAGAGCCAGACGGCGGTGCGCACGCCGCACCAGCCAATGCCGATCGCCGCCCACAGGACCAGCTTGGCATGGGAGAGGACGCTCCACAGCGCCCAGACGGTTGCCAGATGCAGGATGACCGTGGCGATCATCGTAACCGGAGATTTGAGCCACAGACGGATGGCCTCCGCCTCCACCTTGATGGCTTTCTCCGTGTCGTCGGCCGTGTTGTCGGCTGCTAGGCCCGTGACAGTCACCGCGCGTTGGCCCGTTCTTGATGCGCCTATCCGGGAGGCGTGTGGTCCAGGGCGCAACGTATCTGCGGGATTCCGCTAAAAATCAATCGGCCGGCAGGCGGTATTGCCGGGAGCGCCGGAACGCTCCCGGGTACTTTGGAAAACGGTCAGATCGCCCTACACCCTCAAATTGCTTGGGCCCCGGTTTCGCCGGTGCGGATGCGGATGACCTCGTCGATCGCTGCGACGAAGATCTTGCCGTCGCCGATCCGCCCGGTATGGGCGGCGTGCTGGATCGCCTCGACCGCGCGGTCCAGCAGCATGTCCTCGACCACGACCTCGATCTTCACCTTGGGCAGGAAATCGACGACATATTCCGCGCCCCGATAAAGCTCGGTATGGCCCTTCTGCCGGCCGAAGCCTTTGGCCTCGGTCACTGTCAGGCCCTTGATGCCCAAGTCGTGGAGCGCCTCTTTCACATCATCAAGCTTGAACGGTTTGATGATGGCCTCGACCTTCTTCATACAGGTTTCCCCTGGTTACAAAGTTACATTGGCAGTAACCAAGCAAACTGTGTGCCAGCGCGCGCAGGAACCGCGCCGCTCATGCGCAGGGTCGTACCCGCACCGTCGCTCGGTGCGGCTTCGTCAATTTTAGGTAGGCTGGCGGGCGTTTCGCCCCGGCCCGTGCCGCAGCCAGCGGCAGGGCAACTGCTTAATTCTTAAGCAACCGCGGCCTTGCGCGGGGTTTCCATGTTCTGGACGAGGAAGCTGTTCATGCGGAACAGCGCCTCCTCGATCTGTTCGG
>CAZQLF010000546.1:0-2510 GCA_964594035.1 uncultured Rhodospirillaceae bacterium
TTGTCTTCTTCGGGTCCTGGAGTGCTCTCTGCACGCGATTGACCTCGCCCGCGACCAGTTGCAGCAGGGCGTTGCGGTAGGTCGTGCCGCTGGTGTTGGTGAGGGTCACCCAACCTTTGAGCTCGATGTTGCTCTCATTGGGCGACAGTTCGGCGACGTAGTCGGCCGCCCAGGAAAGGCCGCCGGTCAGATAATCGAGTTCGGCGGGAATCTTGCCCGCGGTATCACTCGTGATCTTCGTGATCAGCGTCGGCCGGGCGCGCAGGTTGGGGGGAATCTCGGCAAAGACGATGCGGCCCGGCGGCTCTATCTCGATGCGATCGCCGATCTGCAGGACCACGCCACTTGCCACGCTTAGCACCTTGGCTTCTTCCACCGTTTCCTTGCGGGTTTCCGGATTGGTTGCGATGACGCGCACCATGCGGCCCACGGACTTTTCCAAAAGCGCCGCCGGCGTCAGCAGATCGAAATCGAAATTCTGCTCCATCACGTCCAGCCTGCCGCGCGACGATTTCAGCAATGCGGTTGCCGGCTGGATGCGGCCGCTGACATCGATGAAAGCGATGTCGTTCTCGCCCGCGGCAAGGCCAATGGTTCGAACGTCGCGCACCAGGGCCAGGTCCTGGTTATAGATCGTGACTGCAACACCCGTCTGCGCCTCGAGCCCGACATCCTGCTCGCCCGCATAGGCAGAACTCGGCACCAGCCATGCCAAGGCCAGAAGGCTGGACGCTGCGAGCAGACGATGGCGCATCTAGATTCCCCTCGACGACAGCGGTCGCGACCATCGGCTGCAAATCCGGCAGAACTTTGGCGGCCAAAAGGCATTCTTGGACGACAAGGGCATTCTTGGCGCCAAGGTGTTTTGGCCCCCAAGGTGTTCTTGGCCCTCTGGCAAAATCACGCCATGATCGCGGCGCCGGAAAGCCGGCGCAAGCCAGAGCGACGAACCCAACCCATCCCTCGGAGGCGCCGTGCTGAAGCTACCCGCCGCCACATTCGATCGCTGGTTGCTAGCCGGTATTGCCGTGCTGGTGCTGGCGGGGTTGAGCCTCGCGCTGCGTCCGGATTCCACCGTATTCATGAAACCGCTGAGCGAAGACGGTTATTACAGCCTCGCGGTCGCCCGCAATATCGCGGCAGGCCACGGCGTTACCATCGACGGCGTCACGCCGACCAATGGATTCCAGCCGCTGCTGACCTTCATCCAGGCGGGGCTGTTTGCAATTTCCGGCGGCAATGATCTTCTGGCGCTGCGCTTCGTGCTGCTGCTCTATTGGCTGCTCTATCTCGGCACCGCTGGAATGCTGGGCTGGATCGCCAGCGAAACGCAGACGGAGCCTGCGAACAGGCTGACGGCAGCCCTGGCGACAACCCTGCTCTATCTCGGCGCCAGCTATCTGTTCCTGCACCACTTCAATGGGCTGGAGACGGGCCTGTTGATGTTTTTGCTGGCTGCGGCATGGCGGTTTCGCCAATCGGGACGAACGGAACGCTGGTGGGGCCTGGCGATGTTCGGCGCGCTCCTGGGGCTTGCCGTGCTGGCGCGCATCGATGCGAGCTTCGTGGTGCTGGTGGCCTGTCTCTGGGAGCTCTATCGCTGCCGCGAGCGCGGCGTGCTTGTCGCTCTCGCGCGCCCCTGCCTCATTGGGATCGCCGCACTGGCCGTTTCATCGCCCTGGTGGATCTACAACGTTGTCGGGTTCGGCTCGATCATGCCGATCAGCGGAACGGCAACCCAGTCCTGGGCGGTCGATGGCTTCCGCCTGGGCTGGTTCGTCTGGGGCATCTTCATTGCCGCCTTCCCCTGGCTCTTCGGCGGCGAGTGGGAAGGAGGCGCGCTCAATCTCATTCGCCTGCCTCTCTATATCGCGGCGCTGTGGGTGCTGTGGCGCGTCTACCGGCGATTGCCGGAATCGACGCGCGACTTCGCCGGCATATTGGCGGCAGCGATGGTGGCGCTCGGCCTCTGGTACTGGCTCTCCTCCTATGCCTTCTGGTTTTACTCGCGCTATCTGGCACCGACGGCGCTGCCCGCCGCCCTCGGCCTGGGGCTGGCGCTGGCCGAACTCATCCGCCGCTGGCCGCGATCGGTGATGGGCGCGGCGCCGCTGGCCGCATTTCCCGTGCTGGCGCTGGCGGCGCTCGCCTGGTTTGGCCTCGGCGTCTACGGCAACATGATGTTCTGGGATCAGGTTCAGCTCGTGCGCTCCCGCGTTCCCGATGGTGATGCGGTTGCCGCGGGTCAGGCCGGCACGCTGAATTTTTTCCGGCCCCATGTGGTGAACATGGACGGCAAGGTCAACCCGGAAGTCTTCGCCTATCGCGATCACCTGTGGGATTACCTGGTGAAAAAGAAGATCTACTGGTTCGTCGACTGGCCCTGGTACGTGCAGAAGACACTGGGCCCCGATCCCGCCGCCCACGGCTGGAAGCAGATGGATAGCCGCGACAATTTCCAGCTCTACCACCGCGATCAACCGGCAAACGCGAACTAAAGACTCACTTCG
>CAZQLF010000547.1:0-2509 GCA_964594035.1 uncultured Rhodospirillaceae bacterium
CTTCTCGTAGGCAGTTTGTGACTTGTCGGCTAGGAACGCGTCCACTTCCTCGATTGCTGCGCGGCCGGTCATCGTCGTCTCCTTCTTCAAGCCGCTTCTAGCAGCACAGAAAGGCCAAGGGCGCAACATTCGCGCAACCTTGCGGGGCGGCGAGCCCAGTCCGATGGACACTTTCCCTGGGCCTTCCTAGTATTTGGCGTATGGGAAAGACCTGCGATGGCTGAGGCGCCAGTCGGCGAACGCGCTCAGCGCCGCCTTGCCGCCATTCTCGCTGCCGACGTCGTCGGTTACAGCCGGCTGATGCAGCGTGACGAGGCGGGCACCCTCGCTGTGCTGAAGCAGAGGCGCGCGGCGGTCCTGCGTCCGACCGTCGACAGCCATCGCGGCCGAATCGTCAAATTCATCGGCGATGGGGTTCTGATCGAATTCGCCAGCGCCGTCGATGCCGTCGAATGCGCCGTCGGCCTTCAGCAGGCCATGGAACACGCCAATGCCGGCGTGAGCGCCGAGCGGCAGATCGTGCTGCGCATCGGGATCAATCTGGGCGATGTCATGGTCGAGGGTGGCGACATCTACGGTGATGGCGTGAATATCGCCGCGCGGCTGGAATCGCTGGCCGAGCCGGGTGGCGTCCTCCTGTCCGAAACCGTGTTCGATCATGTGCGCGGCAAGGTCGGGGTGGGATTCGTCGATCTCGGCCCACAGAGCCTGAAGAACATGACCGAGCCGGTGAGGGCGTTCAAAGTGTCTGGCCTGGCTCGTCATGCCGGCGCCCTAGCCGCGCCAGCGTCGAAAGAACCGTCTCCCAAGACGTCGATCGCGGTTCTGCCCTTCAACAACATGAGCGGCGACCCCGAGCAGGAATACTTTGCCGACGGCATGGTGGAAGACATCATCACCGCCCTCTCGCGCTTCGAGCAGCTCTTCGTCATCGCGCGCAACTCCTGCTTCACCTACAAGGGCAAAGCCGTCGATGTGCGTCAGGTCTCGCGCGATCTCGGCGTGCGCTTCGTGCTGGAAGGCAGCGTGCGCAAGGCGGGCACCCGTCTGCGCATCACCGGCCAGCTGATCGATGCATCCAGCGGCGCCCATCTCTGGGCTGACAAGTTCGATGGCGGCCTGGAAGACGTGTTCGATCTTCAGGACAGGATCACCGAGAAGGTGGTCGGCGCCATCGAGCCGACCCTGCGTAAGCTCGAGATCGAGCGCGTGCGGCGCAGGCCGGCCGAGAATCTCGATGCCTACGACCTCTACCTTCGTGCTCTGCCGCATGTCTATGCCTTCCGCCCGGATGAGAATCTCGTGGCCCTCGAGCTGCTCGGCCGGGCGATCGAGCTGGATGCGAACTACGCCGCGGCACTGGGTCATGCGGCCTGGTGCTATGAACAGCGGATCGTGCGGGGCTGGGCGGCGCTCGGTGAGGACGACCCCGCGACCGCCATAGCACTCGCCCGCCGGGCGCTGGTGGCGGGCAGCGACGATGCGCTGGCGCTGGCAACTGGCGGATTCGTGCTGGTGATGGTGGCGCGAGACTACGACAGCGGTCTTGATGCGATGCGTCGCGCTTTGGCGAAAAACTCCGGCTCCGGTTTTATCGCCTTTCTGGCAGGAACCGCGCTTGCCATGGCCGGCAATCCGGAAGAATCGCTGGTTCAGGCAGAGCGGGCCATGGCTCTGAGCCCCCTCGACCCCGCCTTTTTTCTCTATCTGACAATTGCCGGTATGGCGCAGTTCTTTCGCCGCCGGCCCGAACAGGCCCTCGAACTTGCCCGGCGATCCGCCTCTCTCTACGCCGATTGGGATTCAACCTATTGGGTCCTCGTCCCCGCCTATGTCCAGCTTGGCCGTATGGCGGAAGCCCAGGCTGCCCTCGCCAGACTCCAGTCGCTGACGCCCGGCTTGACCGTTTCGGCTGCCCGCCGGCGATTGCCCATTAGGGATCCGGCATCGCTGGAGATGATCCTCGACGGGCTGCAAAAAGCCGGGTTGCCGATCTGACTGGCCGAAGGCGGGCGACCTTGCTCGCCATCCTGCGATGGGCTAATCGCTCAGCGTCGATCTGTCCGAGGGCCTTTTCCATGAGCATCAACTACAGGCCGGTTCCGCGGCCCGCCATCGCCGCGATGTTCGCGCGCGAGACAGAGCGCTTCGCCGCAGCCAACCCAACATCGCGCAAGCTCGCCGATCGCGCGGCGGCGCACATGCCCAATGGCGTGCCCATGCACTGGATGACCGATTGGGCCACACCCTTCGCCCTCTTCGTCGCGAGCGCCTCGGCCGCAACCCTGCGCGATGCCGATGGCCATGACTATGCGGATTTCTGCCTGGGCGATACCGGAACCATGTTCGGCCATGTGCCGGCGCCGGTCGCCCGCGCCGTGGAGAAGAGGTTGACGCTCGGCTTCAGCGCCATGCTCAGCAGTGAGGATGGTGTGGCGGCGGCGGAGAATCTCGCCAGGCGCTTCGGCCTGCCCTTCTGGCAGATCGCCATGACCGCGACCGACGCCAA
>CAZQLF010000548.1:0-2501 GCA_964594035.1 uncultured Rhodospirillaceae bacterium
ACCCTTGCCTACCTTGTCACGGCCGACTTCGAACTGCGGCTTGATGAGCGCGACCAGCTCGGCCTGCGGTGCGGCGAGCGATAGTGGAATGGCCAGCACTGTGGCGAGCCCGATGAAACTGGCGTCGCAGACGATCAGGCCCGGCGCTTCCGGAATCTCGGCACGCGTGAGGTTGCGGGCGTTGACGCGCTCCAGCACCACCACGCGCGGATCCTGGCGCAGCTTCCAGGCGAGCTGGCCGTGGCCGACATCGACGGCAAAGACTTTGGCAGCACCCCAGCTGAGCAGAACATCAGTGAAGCCGCCGGCTGAGGCGCCGACATCCAGGCAAATGCGTCCCTGCGGATCGATGGCGAAATGAGTCAGGCCATGGACCAGCTTCAACCCGCCGCGCGAGACCCAGGGATGGTCCTGGCCGCGCAATTCCAGTGGCTGGTCTTCGGGCAGCAGGTCACCTGCTTTCTTGATGCGCTGCTCGCCGCTGAAGACCTTGCCGGCGAGGATGAGCGCCAGCGCCTTGCTGCGGGTTTCAACCAGACCGCGCTCGACCAGCAGCAGGTCGGCGCGCTTCTTCATATGGCGAAGCGCTGGGCGAACCGGTGATAACGCCAGGTGAGCGCAATCGCGGTCACGGCAAGACCGAGGGCAAGACCGAACCACACGCCGGTGGGGCCGAAATTCCAGAGGAAGCCAAGGATGCAGGCGGCCGTGATGCCCATGAGCCAATAGCCCAGGAAAGAGAGCAGCATGGGAACTCTGGTGTCCTTGTAGCCACGCAACACACCGCCGGCCACCGCCTGGGTTCCGTCGAACACCTGGAACAGCGCGGCGATGGGCAGGATGGCAAGTGCTACGCCCAAAGTCGCCTGGTTCTGCAGATCGCCGGTGTCAATGTAGAGGCTGATCAGGCGACGCGGGGTCGTCAGGAATAGCCCCGCAGTAAATGCCATCCAGACCACGCCCAGATGCAGCGCGACATAGCCCGACCAGCGGGCGGCAGGAAGATTGCGCGCACCCACGGCATGGCCGACGCGGGTCGTGCCCGCCTGGCTGATGGCATAAGGCACCATGAAGCTGAATGAGCAGAGCCCGATCACCACGGTATGAGCGGCGAGCGCAGCGGCGCCGAAATAGCCCATCAGCATGGTCGTGATCAGGAACAGCCCGTTCTCGAACATGTAGGCGCCAGCGATGGGCCAGCCGACATGGACGATCTCCCACAGGACTGGATCGGCGCGGCCGAGGCCGTGGAAGATGCGATAGTGGCTGAAGGCCTTGCTGAAGGTCACATAACCGCCTACGCCCAGAAGCTGCAGCCAGCTGACGATACTGCCGCTCAGTCCCACGCCAGGCACGCCCATGGCCGGCGCGCCGAAATGGCCGTAGATGAAGACATAATTGAAAAAGGCGGTCGCCCCGATGGAGAGAATCGTGACCACCGTCACCACCCGCGGCTTGGCGAGTGCAATGACGAAGAAACGCAGCGCCATGAAAGCCAATGCCGCCGGAATGCCGACGAGGCCCCAGAGCATCAGACCGCGGGCCATCGTCACGGTCGCGGGGTCATAGCCAAGATGCGGCAGCACGAGGATGATGGCAAGAAGAACGCCCAGCAGCGGGAGGTTCAGCGCGATTGCCAGGCGCAATCCCTGATGCCCCGAGATCGCAACCTTCTCCTCCTCACCCGCCCCGTGAAAATGCGCAGTCACGGCACTGATCCCGCCCAGCAGGCCCATCCCCAGCACGATGGGCGTAAAATAGAGATTGGCGCCGAGACCGCCGGCGGCGAGGTAATCGGCGCCCAGCGCACCGACCATGATGTTGTCGACGAAGATCATCGCCATCTGGGCGAGCAGACCGATGGCAATCGGGATTGCCAGCCAGAGATTGGCTGTCGCCTCCTGAAACCAGGACAAACGAAGCTGTGGCCGCGAAGCGGCGTCGCCCGACACGGATAAACCCTTTGGCTAGGCGCGCGCCGAAGTCTGGGCGGCGTCGCGGCCGAGAGCTGCCAGCGCGGTCGCGACGATATGCTTCGCGTCGAGCCCGGCCTCGGCGTATTGCAGCTCCGGCTTGTTATGGTCGATGAACCGGTCGGGCAGGATCAACGGGCGGATCTTGAGTCCGTTATCCAGCAGCCCGCCCATCGCCAGGAATTGCATGACCTGGGCGGCAAACCCGCCGATGGCGCCTTCCTCGACTGTGATCAGCACCTCATGCTCGCTTGCCAGACGGCGCACCAGCTTCTCGTCGATCGGCTTGGCGAAGCGCGCATCCGCCACCGTGGTGGAAAGCCCGCGCATGGCCAGCTCCTCCGCCGCCCTCGTGCATTCCTGCAGCCGCGTGCCCAGGGAAAGCAAGGCCACCCCCGTGCCTTCGCGCACGATGCGGCCACGACCGATCTCGAGCGGCCTTCCACGGGCCGGCAATTCTACGCCGACACCGTCGCCGCCCGGATAACGTAGAACCGAGGGGCGTGCCACGACCGCCCACTGCCTTGC
>CAZQLF010000549.1:0-2494 GCA_964594035.1 uncultured Rhodospirillaceae bacterium
GCGCCCCTGTCACGCACGCGTGGCGGTCTAGGGCAATATTCCTCCGCGGTGGTGTGTCTCGGCCAGGTGGCGGCCGGCAAGCGCCGTTTCCTCGTCGGTGTCGGATGGCTGCTGGCCCAGCATGGCGCGCAGCGCCGGGCGGATGAACACCAGCGAGCAGACAAGCGTCGATACCGGATTGCCGGGCAGGCCGATGACCTTTGTCGCGCCGATGTTGCCGAACATGAGCGGCTTTCCCGGCCGCATGGCGATCTTCCAGAAATCCACCGCCATGCCCTGTTCGCCGAGTGCGGCCTTGACCAAATCGTGATCGCCGACGGAGGCGCCACCGGTGGTGACCAGCAGGTCGGCTCCGGCGGCGCCGGCAGAAAGACGCTTCAACGCGTCGCGATTGTCGGCCGCAACACCGAGATCGACGGGCTCGGCGCCAGCCGCCGACAGAAAAGCCGCGAGTGCCAGACCATTGGAGCTAACGATCTGCTGCGGGCCAACCGGCTCGCCCGGCATGACGATCTCATCGCCCGTCGCCAGGATCGCCACGCGCGGCCGGCGGCGCACCTGAAGCCAGGGATGGTTCATCGCCGCGGCCAAGCCGATATCCCGTGCACCGAGACGCTTTCCCGCGGCAAGCCCCAGATCCCCATGTTTGAAGTCGAGACCGGCGGGCCGCACATAACGGCCGATGGGTGCACCTTCCTTCACCAGCACGCCATCGCCCGAGGCCTGGGTATCTTCCTGGATGACGATGGCATCGGCACCATCGGGAAGCGGCGCGCCGGTGAAGATGCGCACGGCCTCACCCGGCTTGAGTGCCTGGGCATAGGCGCTGCCTGCTGGTGCGTAGCCGACGATCTTCAACGCGACCGGCACGCGCGCAACGTCGGCAGCGCGCACGGCATAGCCGTCCATGGCGGAGACGGCGAAGGGTGGTTGAGTGAGCCGCGCATGGATCGGTTCGGCGAGCACGCGGCCCAGCGCGTTGGCGATGGAGACCTGCTCAGCGGGCAAGGGCGTGAAGGCCGAGACGATGCGGGCCCGGGCTTCCGCGACGGTCAGCATCAGCCAGCCTTGTTTTCGCCGGATGTGTATTCGCCGGATTTGCCGCCGCGCTTGTGGGTCAGGCGAATGTCGGTGATGGTCATGGCGCGGTCCACCGCCTTGCACATGTCATAGACGGTCAGTGCTGCCGCACTGACGGCGGTGAGAGCCTCCATCTCCACGCCAGTGCGGCCGACGAGCTTGCAGGTCGCCTCGATGTCGACGGCGTTGCGCCTGGCGTTGATGGTGAGATTGACCGCGACGCTGGTCAGCGCCACGGGGTGGCAAAGCGGGATCAGCTCCGGCGTTCGCTTGGCCGCCATGATGCCGGCAAGGCGCGCCACCGCCAGCACGTCGCCTTTCTTCATGGTGCCGGCTTCCACCAGCTTGAGCGTTGCCGGCTGCATGATGACCGACCCGCGTGCGGTGGCGATGCGTTCCGTCTCGTCCTTGGTGGAGATATCCACCATGGCGGCCTTGCCTTCGGCATCGAAATGGGTGAGCCGGGCCATCAGGCGCTGCGTTTTGCTGACTCGGGGCGGGCGAGCAGACGATGGGTCGCCGCGGCCACGTTGGCTTCGCGCATCAGGGATTCCCCGATCAGGAAGGTGGAGACTCCGATCCGGACCATGCGGGCGAGATCGGCCGGCGTGGAAAGCCCGCTCTCCGCGACCACCAGCCGGCCGCGCCCGGCCATCGGTGCCAGTCGCTCAGCAACTTTAAGATCGACCTCTAAGGTTTTGAGACTACGGTTATTAATGCCAACTAATCGGGCCGACAGCGTCAGCGCGCGCTCGAGTTCGGCTTCGTCATGGACCTCGACCAGCGCATCCATGCCGAGCGCGGTTGCCACCTCGTGCAGCTCGCTGGCTTCGTTGTCGCCGAGGGCGGCCATGATCAGCAGCACCGCATCGGCGCCCAGCGCCCGGGATTCGAAGATCTGGTAGGGCTCCAGCATGAAGTCCTTGCGCAGCACCGGGAGATCGACAGCGGCCCGGGCAGCAACGAGATGGTCATCCCGCCCCTGGAAATAAGGCTCGTCAGTCAGGACGGAAAGACAGGTCGCTCCGCCGTCGAAATAGGCGCGGGCCAGGGTGGCCGGGTCGAAATCGGCGCGGATCAGTCCTTTCGAGGGCGAAGCCTTCTTGATCTCGGCGATGAGGCCGTAGCGGCCTTCATCCATCGCTGCGGCCAGCCTCGCGGTGAAGCCGCGTGGCGGCGCCGCGCGCTCGGCTGCGGCCTCCATGGTCGCGAGGCTGCGCGCAGCCCGGCTGCGGGCCACATGCTGGCGCTTGTCGGCGCAGATGCGGGCCAGCGTGTCGCTCATGCCGCCACCGATTGATTTGTGATGGCGACGAGCTGGGCGAGGGTTGCCTGCGCCGGGCCTTTGTCGATCGCTTGCGCGGCGAGCGCCACGCCCGCTCCCAGATCCCGCCCCTTGCCCGGCACCCGCAAA
>CAZQLF010000550.1:0-2494 GCA_964594035.1 uncultured Rhodospirillaceae bacterium
CGTCCTGACGGCGCTGAAGGGCGTCAGCGATCACGGAACGGATAGCTCGGGTAAGCCAACCGATCACTTCAAGGTCACCCTCGATGCGCAGGGGAATACCCTGGTGAACGGCAAGCCCTTCAATCCGGGCGGCGAATAGGCAGGGCTGAAAAAGCGAAGGGCGGGTGATTTCAGTCACCCGCCCTTTTTCTTTGTGCGCTCGTCAGGCCGATTCTTTACGCCGTTTGGGCGAGGCGGCCTTCGATGCTGGCGATGAACATCTTCTTCATCTCCGGCGCGCCGGCGGGAACCGGGTTTCCACCGGCCGTCGGATCGACCGCCGCCATCTCCGCCAGCTCGTCGATGCGGTCGCTGCCGACGCCGATATCCTTCAGCGTGTGCGGAATGCCGATCTCCTTGCGCAGCGCGATCACCCAGCTCATCACCGATTTGAACGAAGGGTTTGGCAGGCCAAGCCAGGCGGCCAGGCGAACCATCTTCTCCTCGATTGCTGTGCGATTGAACTCCAGCACATAAGGCATCACCACGGCATTGGTCAGGCCGTGATGGGTGTCATAGACCGCGCCGACCGGATGGCTCAGTGAATGAATCGCGCCGAGGCCCTTCTGGAAGGCGGTGGCGCCCATGCTGGCCGCGGCCATCATGTTGGCGCGGGCTGTCAGGTTCTTGCCGTCCTTGACCGCGGTCGTCAGCGAAGTCCTGACCAGCCGCATGCCTTCAACCGCGATGCCATCGGCCATGGGGTGAAAGCCCGGTGCGCAATAAGCTTCCAGGCAATGGGCCAAGGCATCCATGCCGGTCGCCGCCGTCACATGAGGCGGCAAACCCACCGTCAGCGCAGGATCGGAAATGACGATCGAGGGCAGCATCTTCGGATGGAAGATGATCTTCTTGGTGTGGGTCGCCTCATTGGTGATGACCGAGGCGCGGCCCACTTCCGAACCTGTACCCGACGTCGTCGGCACGGCGATCGTCGCGACGATTCCCTTGGGATCAGCGCGGGTCCAGTTGTCGCCGATATCTTCAAAGTCCCACATCGGGCGCTTCTGGCCCGCCATCAGCGCGATGGCCTTGGCTGCGTCCAGCGCACTGCCGCCGCCGAAGGCGATGATCCCGTCATAACCGCCATCGCGGAAAACTTTCAGGCCGTCCTCGACGTTCCTGGCGATCGGATTGCCCTTGATGTCGGAGAACAGGCCCGCCTGCAGGCCGGCGGCTTTCAGGCTCGCCAGCGCCTCCTGGATCATGGGCAGCTTGGCGAGGCCCGGATCGGTCACCAGCAGCGGCTTCTTGAAGCCGAGCTGCTTGCAGGCATCGGGCAGTTCCGCAATGCGGCCGACGCCGAAGCGCATGGATGTCGGGTAATTCCAATTGCCGCGCAAAGCGGCAGCGTCGTTCGCCATGATCGTCCCTCAGATATTGGAATAAGGTCTGTCCATAGCAGGAAAGATTGGTCACCGCCAGTTGCGGCAGCGGCCGACCGCATCGGCAAAGCGAGCCCGGCCGGCCCTGCTGAGAAATCCCTGGGGCTTGAGCACGCGGCTGGGCGGGGCTCCCGCGGGCAAGGTCGTGATCGTCGCCAGGCCGGCACCGATCAGCGTCATCTGCGCCGTGCCTAAGCCAGTCAGATCGGCGCTACCCGCAACGCTGACCGGCCGGTCAAGAGCGTCAGCCAGGAAGGTGCAGAAATAGGGGTTTTTGGATAGCCCACCATCGATGGAGATGGCGCCGGTCAGCGGCGTTGCCCGGTCCATGGCTGTGATCAGCTCGGCGGAGAGGAAGGCAACACCTTCGAGGATTGCCTGGACCATGTCCATGCGATCCGTCCCCAATCCCATGCCCAGCCAAAGTCCGGCCGCATTACGATCCCAGTAGGGTGCAGCCAGGCCGGAGAGCGCGGGAACGAAAGCGAGCCCGCGCTCGATGGCAGGCTGCGTGCCGAAACTTCCGATCTCTGCGAATTCGGCAAACAGGCCGAGACTGCGCGCCCAGTTGATCGCTGAGGCGGCATTGTAGATGCCGCCCTCGATGGCATAGGCCATGGGTGATTCGCCGATCCGCCAGGCGACCGTGCGATTCATTCCCGCCACAGCGTCGGGCGCGAGGTCGCGATGGGCAACGGCAAGGGCGAAGGCACCAGTGCCGAAGGTGATCTTGGCCTGGCCGCCGGCCCGGCAGCCATGGCCGAACAGGGCCGCCTGCTGGTCGACGAGATTGGCGCGGATGGGCAACGTGCCGACGTAGCCATAGTCGGCAACCGTTGGCCTGATTTCCGCCAGCGCTTCCATCGGCACGCCGAACAGCCGGCAAAGCTCCGGATCCCATTGGCCGGTGGCGAGATTCATCAGGCTGGTGCGCGAGGCGGTGGTCACGTCGGTGGCGTAAACGCCGCCGAGCCGGTCGAGGAAGAAGCTGTCGCTGGTGCCCAGCCGCAGCCTGCCACGCGCCAGCAGCGATTTTGCCGCCGGCACATGGTCGATGATCCAACGAAGCT
>CAZQLF010000551.1:0-2479 GCA_964594035.1 uncultured Rhodospirillaceae bacterium
GGCGTCCTTACTTTCGACTACGACAATGACGGCTGGCCCGATATCTACGTGGCGTGCGATTCAGCGGCCAGCATCCTGTATCACAATCGGCACGACGGCACATTTCAGGACGCCGGAATCGCTTCCGGGCTGGCTTACAACGACGATGGAGAGGCGCAGGCCGGCATGGGCGTCGCGGCATTTGATTATGATCACGACGGTTTCCTCGATGTGGTGAAGACTAACTTTTCCGACGACAGTCCCAACCTCTACCACAATAATGGCGATGGAACGTTCTCCGATCGGGTGTTCCAGGCGGGTCTCGGGCGGCTCCGCAACTTCCTGGGCTGGGGCGTGGTCGCGGCGGACTTCGACAACGACGGCTGGGGCGACATTCTCATGGTGAACGGTCACCTGACCCCCGAGATCGACACCGCCAGGAGCGACTCCTCTTATCGCCAGCGCAAACTGCTGTATCGGAACCTGCGCGACGGGCGCTTCGAGGATGTCACGCCGGTCGCGGGCGCCGGCCTGACCGCGTTGCATTCCAGCCGGGGCGCAGCCGCAGCGGATCTCTATAACGACGGCCGCCTTGCCGTCGCCACAAGCGAGTTGCACGAGAAGCCTTCCCTGCTGGTGCCGGAAGGTCCGGCCGCGAACCACTGGATCGGCATTCAACTGGCCGGCAGGAAATCCAATCGCGATGGCATCGGCGCGCGCGTCGAGGTGGTGGCACGCACTCGGCGGCAGATCGATGAAGTGCGCAGCGGCGGCAGCTATCTCTCGCAGAGCGACCTGCGCCTGCACTTCGGCCTGGGCGAAGCCACGCGATTCGACCGCATAACCATACGGTGGCCCAGCGGCCTTGTGGATACGATCAACAACATTCCCGCCGACCGCCATATCGTCGTGGAGGAAGGCTCCGGAACCTGGCGGAAGATCCGGTAACTCGCGGCAGAGATCAGGCTAGAATTTCTTTGACGACGCGGGCTTCGAATACCGCCGTGAGCTTTTCCTTCAAGCCACTCTGGTCGAAGACCAACTTCTGGTAGTCGAGACCCAACAGGTGGAGGATGGTGGCGTGCCAGTCGGTAACACTGACTTTGTTTTCGACGGCTTCATAGCCGATGTCATCCGTGGCGCCATAAACGGTACCGGGCTTGACGCCGCCACCCGCCATCCAGAGCGCAAAACCCTTTGGATTATGGTCACGCCCGGCAGAGGGGCCGGCATCGGTTTGCGCGATGGGCGATCGGCCGAATTCGCCGCCCCAGATGACGAGTGTGCTATCCAGTAACCCGCGCTGCTTCAGATCGGCCAGCAGAGCGGCAGTGGGCTTGTCGGTGCGCTGGCTGGCGTCTCGCATGCCGCTCTCCAGCCCCGTGTGGTTGTCCCAGATTTGTCCATTGATATAAAGCTGGACGAAGCGTACTCCGCGTTCCACCAGGCGCCGGGCCATCAGGCAGCGCCGGCCATAGGAGTCAGTCGATTCCTGGCCGATGCCGTACATCTCCCGCGTGGCCTCGCTTTCTTTGGTGATGTCCAGAGCATCGCTGGCCTCCACCTGCAGCCGGGCCGCTAATTCATAGCTGGCGATGCGCGCATCCAGTTGAAGCTCGTTGGGGTGCTGCCGCTTGTGGATGCGGTCGAGGCGGGAGATCAGGTCGCGTTCGGCGTTGATGACATCGGCGGGCTTCTCGAAGTCCGGCCGCAGATCGAGAATGGGTGAGCCGACGGATCGCAAGCGCGTCCCCTGGTAGAGCGGCGGAAGAAAACCGTTCTGCCAGTTCCAGTTCGCATTGATGGGCAGGCCCAGGGGATCATCTAATACGACATAGGCGGGTAGATTCTGATTCTCACTGCCCAGCCCGAATATCACCCATGATCCCATCGACGGCCGTCCCGGCACGGGTCTCCCCGAGTGAATCATGAACAGCGCCTGTTCGTGATTGAAGTGCACGGTATACATCGACCGGATTAGCGCGATGTCATCCACGTGCTCCGCCACGTGCGGCATCAGTTCCGATACCCAAATGGCGGACTTGCCGTACTGCTTGAAGGTGAATGGGCTGCGCAGCAGCTTGCCGCTGTGGTCAACGTCCGCCTGCCCTCCCGCGGTATCGCGGGTTTCGCCGCTGTGCTTGTCCAATATGGGCTTGGGATCGAACAGATCCACCTGGCTCGGGCCGCCATTCATGTAGAGATGGATTATCGCCTTCGCTTTAGGCTGGAAATGAGGGGCCCGCGGTTTGAGATCGTAAACCCGGCGATGCCCGTCAGGCAGATCCGGGTCGCCCTCCGTCGCCATGAGAGGGCGCAGACTTCCATAAACTTCGGCGCTCAACAGAGTGGCCAGAGCAGTGCCGTAAATTCCATCCCCGACGCGATTGAAGAAACCGCGCCGGCTTGTTTTTCCATCTGCTTCAGGCCGTGCCATATACGATGTCATCCGCTTAATCAATATAAAGGAAAGCCGCCGAATTCACCAGGGCATGGCAGA
>CAZQLF010000552.1:0-718 GCA_964594035.1 uncultured Rhodospirillaceae bacterium
GATCGCCTATTCCTCGGTCGCCCATATGGGGTTCGTGACCGTCGGCATCTTCACCGTGACCGTCGCCGGACTGCAGGGCGCGCTGATCCAGATGCTGAGCCACGGCATCGTCTCCGGCGCGCTGTTCTTGATCGTCGGCGTAGTCTATGACCGCCTGCACACCCGCGATATTGACTGCTATGGCGGGCTGGTGCATCGCATGCCTGTCTACGCCGCGATCTTCATGCTGTTCATGCTGGCCTCCGTCGGCCTGCCGGCGACCAGCGGCTTCATCGGCGAGTTCCTGGTGATGCTGGGCGCCTTCCAAGTGAATACCTGGGTGGCGGCGCTCATCTGCACCGGCATCATCCTGGGGGCGGCCTACATGCTCTGGCTCTATCGCCGGGTCATCTTCGGCAAGCTGGAGAAGGCCGATCTGATGAACATGCTGGATCTGAGCCCGCGCGAGATCGCAACCTTCGCACCGCTGGTGCTGATTGTGCTGTGGATGGGGATTTATCCGACATCCTTCACCGACATCATGGCCCCGGCAGTCGACAGGCTGACCGGTGGCTTCCACACCGCCATGGCCAATGAGGCGGCCAGAAACGCCCTCGCGTCGGTAGCGCCATGAACTGGATGGCGGCCCTTCCCGAGCTGGTGCTCGTTGTTGGTTCCATGTCCCTGCTGATGCTGGGCGTGGTCCTGCATGGGCATGGAGGGCATGGGATCTTGAGCT
>CAZQLF010000552.1:728-2471 GCA_964594035.1 uncultured Rhodospirillaceae bacterium
CGCCATGGTTCTGGTGGTGAAGGGCCAGGCCACTGCGGGCACGGCCTTCGGCAATCTCTTCATCGTCGACCGCTTTGGCCAGTTCATGAAGCTGTTGACCCTGGGCGCCTCCGCCTTCTCGATCCTGCTCTCGCTCGACTACATCGAGCGCGAATACATGGCGCGCTTCGAGTTTCCGGTGCTGATCCTGTTCGCCACGGCCGGCATGCTGCTGATGATTTCGGCGAACGACCTGATCGCGCTTTATCTCGGCCTCGAGCTGCAGAGCCTGGCGCTCTATGTGGTGGCTGCTTTCCAGCGCGACTCCCTGCGCTCGACGGAGGCAGGGTTGAAGTACTTCGTTCTGGGCGCGCTCTCGTCGGGCTTGCTGCTCTATGGCGCCTCGATGATCTATGGGTTTGCCGGCACCACCGGATTTGTGGGCCTGGGGGGGGCGCTGACCGATAAGGCGGCAACGCCGGTGGGCCTCATCGTCGGGCTGGTGTTCCTGGTGGCGGGGCTGGCCTTCAAGGTCGGCGCCGTGCCGTTCCATATGTGGACGCCCGATGTCTATGAGGGCGCGCCCACGCCGGTGACGGCGTTTTTCGCGGCGGCGCCCAAGGTCGCGGCCATTGCGCTTTTCGTACGCGTCATGACCGGGCCCTTCGCCCATCTAATGGCCGACTGGCGCCAGATCATCGTGTTCATCGCCATTGCCTCGATGGTGCTGGGCGCGGTAGCCGGCATCAACCAGCGCAACATCAAGCGGCTGATGGCCTATAGCTCCATCGGCAATGTGGGTTACGCGCTGGTCGGGCTTGCCGCCGGCACCGCCGAGGGTATTCGCGGCCTGATGATCTACATGGCGATCTATGTCTGCATGACCCTGGGGGCCTTTGCCTGCATCCTCTCGATGCGCCGCAAGGGCGCGATGGTGGAGGAGATCGCCGATCTCGCCGGCCTCTCGCGCACCGATCCGCTGACGGCGCTGGCCATGGCCCTCTTCATGTTCTCCATGGCGGGCATCCCGCCGCTCGCCGGTTTCTTCGGCAAGCTCTATGTCTTCCTGCCGGCCATCACTGCGCACCTCTATGCGCTGGCCGTCATCGGCGTGCTGGCCAGCGTGGTGGGCGCCTATTACTACCTGCGCATCATCAAGGTCATGTATTTCGACGAGCCGGCGCCGAGCTTCGATCGCACCCAGGGCCGCGAGGTTTCCGCGATCCTCGCCCTCAGCGGGTTGGCGATCCTGCTGTTCTTCGTCGTGCCGGGCCCGCTGCTGGTTGCAGCCCAGGCGGCGGCCGCATCGCTCTTTGGCGGATGACGTTGCCCGGATGAGTGTGTTCGTGCGATGAGCGAGGGGCCGAAGCTTCCGGCTTTCTTTCATCTCGCAGTATTCGACAGCATCGACAGCACCAATGAAGAGGCGCTGCGCCGTGCGCGGCTGGGCGCGCCACAAGGCACCATTGTCTGGGCAGGCGAACAGACCGGCGGGCGCGGGCGCCGCGGCCGCGCCTGGTCGTCGCCACCGGGCAATCTCTATACCTCTCTCCTGCTGCGCCCGGCTGTTCCGCCGGCGCAAGCCGCACAACTCGGGTTTCTGGCGGCGGTGGCGCTGGCCGAGGCCATCCGATCGGTGCTGCCCCGTGATCGCCAGCTCCGCTGCAAATGGCCCAACGACCTGCTGATCGATGGATGCAAGACCGTGGGCATCCTGCTGGAGGCGGAAGGGACGGGCCCGACAGTCGATGCCGTGGTGCTCGG
>CAZQLF010000553.1:0-2452 GCA_964594035.1 uncultured Rhodospirillaceae bacterium
GAAATCCGTGCATTTCTGGGAGGTGATGGGCCATCTGCGTTGGGCCGTCATCGCGCTCCAGCAGGCCGACCGGCATATCTCCGGCCAGCAGCGCTCCCTGGAACTCGCGCTCACGGGGCGCATTCTCCCCGAGCTTGAGCTGACCATCATCGACCTCATCGCCCCGGGGTCGTGGCCGAAGCCGGCCGACGCTCCGCGTCTGGAACAGCCTGACGGTGCGGCGCTGCTTGTCGAGGCGCGCCGGCTGCTGAGTGACGATCTGCTGGCCGAGCTGCCGGAGCGGTTGCGCTACGAAGCGAGGATGATCGCCAATGCCATGGCGATCGCGGGTCGCGAGTTGGCTGGGCACGCGCCGGCGAAGGCCGATGATAAGAAGCTCGGCGCCGGCATTCGCTGCGGGCAGTACGACCATGACGCTGGCTTGCGCGATCGCCTGGCCGCTGACGTGCTGGCGCGCCTTGCCATCAGCAACCCGAGGGCCCTGCCATCGCCAGGCGATACCAAACCGTGAGCGGCGGTTCAATCGACCGTCTTGCGTGGGACATCTTGCAGCGCCATGTCGTGAAGCCCCTCGTGCGGCACTGCCTCGATATGGAGTACGGCGGATTCCTGACCGATCTTGACGAACGCTGGCGGCCTGTCGGACCGCAGAACAAATCGCTTGAGCACGCTACGCGGACCACGATTGTCTTTGCTCAACTGGCCAAGGCGATGCCGGGGCAGGACTTTGAACGTTTTGTGCGCCACGGCTGCCAATTCCTGCAGCAGAAGATGTGGGACGAGGCCCATGGCGGGTTCTATGCGCGGGTCGACCGGTCCGGAGAGCCGTTGTGGGATGGGATGAAGCATCCGCATGCGGTGACTTATGCGGCGCGTACCTTCCTTATGTCGGCGCCGTTTTTGCCTCCAAATGAAGGACTTACCTGGGCAAGGCGCGCTCTTGGCTGGCTGGAGCACGTCGCCTGGGATCAGGAGCACGGCGGCTATTGGGGGACCTATCGTCGGGATAATCAACGCTACGGCGATGGAGTACAGCTGCCGACGCCCGACGGGCGCGACATCTTTGGCCTCGTATCTGGATTCAAAGAAACCAACACCCAGGGGGACGGGATCGAGATGCTGGCGGAATTCGCCATCGCCGAGCCGGGGGCGGGTCACGACAAGACGCTTCTGCGCACTGTCGAGCTCGTCATGCGCCGCCTGATCCAGCCCCATGGCATTCTGCCATATCGTTTCCTGCGCGATTGGACTCCGGCGCCCGACCTCATCCGGGTCGGCTATCAATTCCTCATGGCCCGCCACCTGCTGGTGGCGAGCCAGATCTCCAGCGTCCCACAGACCTTGCCCCAAGTAAGAGAGCTGGTGGATTTCTGTCTGCGTTCGGCGACGCACCCCGCCGGCGGCTTTTGTTTTGCCGTCAGCGCTGATGGTCGAGCGTGGCCGGGCGCTGGGCTTTCGAGCGATCTACGCTACTGGTGGGTCGAGATCGAAGCGATCTATGTCCTGCATGTTCTGGCAACGAGCGAAGCGCTCGATCCCGACGTCCGTATCCAATATCGCCGAGCGTTTGATGAGCATTGGCGATTTTTCTGCGCCAAGTTTCTCGACGAGCGGAATGGCGGCGTGCGCGGCACGCTGCCCGCAGTGCCGCATTCACTGGTGCGAACGATTTACGTCTGGCTGCAGCGGATCGCAGCGCCTGGCGGCACAACCCGGTACAAATCCCATTGCTGGAAAGATACCAGCCATGAGACCGTTGCGCTGCTCGCTTTGAGCAAGGGCCAATAGGCGGCCCCGCCCCCTTTATTCAATCGGCGTCGGATCGATGAACCGATTCAGCACATTGCCCGTGATGCGCGCCACGTTGTTCTCGTAGTTGTTGTGCGCCAGGGCCGTCGCCCAGGTGATGGAGCCGGTGCTGAACACGGCACCACCCCGCGGGGTCTCGAAGAAAACCATGTCGGCCCGCACCTTCGGGTTTTCGATGCCGTCGGTCGCGGGCTGCGCCGAGATCAGCTCTTCGGGCGTCAACGCGTACACGCCGGTGTGCTCCACCGATTTGGCGAGCGTCAGCGCATGGGGCGGCGTACCCAGCGCCGGTTCGGCGATGTCGAGTTCGAACCCCGCCGCACCCCCGACCGAACCGAAATCGCCGATGCGCTCATCCTTGCCCACGCCATCGAAGATGAAACGCACCCGCGGGTCGAAGCTCTGCGGCGTGCGCAGGTAATAGGAATTGGAATCGAACCCTTCGGAACCGAAACCAACGCCCACCAGCCGCTGCGGCGCGCGGCCGCTGCTACGCCATAGCCCGCCGGGTTCACCGGTGAAGCTCAGATGCAGCTCTGCTGGATGGGCCTGCCAGGTGCGCGTGCCTTCGCTTCGCCGCACTTCAATGACGCCCGGCAATGTGGGATGGAAGGCCGTGCGCCAGTAGAAGCCATTGCCGCCG
>CAZQLF010000554.1:0-2448 GCA_964594035.1 uncultured Rhodospirillaceae bacterium
GCATCGCAGCAGGGAAAGATCGTGTCATGGATGCCGGGCGAGGTGTCCTCCGTCATGGTCAGGATCGGCCGGCGCAACTGCGTCCACAGCTGATCGCCCTTGCGCGGCAGAATGCGATACCAGACGTTGCGCGAATGCTGGATCGACAGGGCCTCGCCCGGATCCGCCGCGTTATGGGCAAACAGGTCGACCACCTGGCTGCCATGGGTGTTGACGACCGAAAAGCTCTGACCCTGCTTCAGGCGGAAGCCCACCCCTTCGCCGCCCCTGATCACCGGCATTTCTGAATTCCCTTATGCCTTGCCAAAACCGCCGCCACCCGGCGTCTCGATCACAAACACATCGCCCGGCGCCATGGACGTCTGGTCCGTTCCGCCGAGAGTCTCGATGCGCCCGTCCTTGCGCTGCACATAGTTGCGCCCCAGTGCTGCGGTTTCGCCGCCCGCCATGCCATAAGGCGGCACGCGGCGGTGGCCCGAAAGGATGGCTGCCGTCATCGCCTCGCGAAAACGCACGCGACGGATGACGCCGTCGCCGCCGCGATGTTTGCCCCTTCCGCCGCTGCCCCGGCGGATGGCGAAGCTTTCCACCAGCACGGGAAAGCGCCATTCCAGCACTTCGGGATCGGTCAGCCGTGAATTGGTCATGTGGGTGTGGACCGCATCGGTACCGTCGAAATCGGGCCCCGCGCCAGAGCCGCCGCAGACGGTCTCGTAGTACTGGTGGCGCTCATTGCCGAAGGTGAAATTATTCATCGTGCCTTGCGCCGCACTCATGACACCGAGCGCGCCATAAAGCGCATCGGTGATGCATTGTGATGTCTCGACATTGCCCGCGACAACCGCTGCGGGATAGCGGGGTCGCAGCATGGAGCCATCGGGGATGACGATTTCCAGCGGCTTCAGGCAGCCGGCGTTCATCGGGATATCGTCCTCCACCAGCGTACGGAAAACGTACAGCACGGCGGCGCGGCACACCGCCGAAGGTGCGTTGAAGTTGTTGGCGAGCTGCGCGCTGGTGCCGGTGAAATCGATGCAGGCACCCCGTCCCTTGCGGTCGATGGAAACGGTGACCGCGATCTTGCTGCCTTCGTCCATCTCGTAGATGAAATGGCCGTCGCCAAGCCGGTCGATCACCCGGCGCACCTGTTCCTCGGCATTGTCCTGGACATGGCCCATATAGGCTTCGACCACGCCGCGGCCGAAATCGCGCGTCATGCGGCACAGTTCCTCCACGCCCTTGGCATTGGCCGCCACCTGGGCCGCAAGATCGGCGATGTTCTGGTCGGGATTGCGCGCCGGATGTTCGCCGCTCGCCAACACTGCGCGCATCTCCGCTTCGCGCAGGCGTCCCGCCTCAACGAGCTGGAAATCGTCGATCAGCACACCCTCCTCTTCCACCGTGCGGCTGTTGGGCGGCATGGAGCCCGGCGTGATGCCGCCGACATCGGCGTGATGGCCGCGGCTTGCCGTATAAAACAGCACCTCGCCGCTGCTCTCGTCGAAGACCGGCGTCACCACCGTGATGTCGGGCAGATGCGTGCCACCGTTATAGGGTGCGTTCAGCACGTAGACATCGCCGGGCTGCATGCTGTTGCGCCGCGAGCGGATGATGGTGGCCACACTCTCGCCCATGGAGCCCAGATGCACCGGCATGTGCGGGGCGTTGGCGATCAGGTTGCCCTCGCGATCGAACAGCGCGCAGGAGAAATCCAGCCGTTCCTTGATGTTCACCGAATGGCTGGTGTTCTCCAGGGTCGAGCCCATCTGCTCGGCAATCGACATGAACAGATTGTTGAAAACCTCCAGCATCACCGGATCGACATCGGTGCCGATCGCCGCATGCCGCTTCAGCGGCACCACGCGGCGCAGCAAGATATGGCCCAGCGGTGCCATTTCCGCGGCCCAGCCGGGTTCGACCACGATGGTGCCGGTGGCTTCGCTGATGATCGCCGGGCCGGCGACGCGATCGCCGGCGGCCATGTCGGCGCGGTCGAAGAGCGGCGCCGCATGCCACGATCCTTCGCTGAAGAAGCGCGGCCGTGCCTTGACCTGCAGGGTTCCGCCGCTACGCAGCGGCTTCAACTGCTCGCCCGGCTTCTCTGTCTCGCCGACAAGTTCGACGGAGACAGCCTCGGCGATCAGCCCCTTGCCGGGAACGACAAAGCCATAGCGCTGGCGATGGGCGGCTTCGAAGCCAGTCTTGATGTGTTCGATCTCGCCCATCGGCACCACCAGCGCCGTATCGGTGCCGGCATAGCGCAGATGCAGGCGGCGATGAATGGCGGCTTCGGCCGGATCGAGGCCCTGATGAGCAAGCTCGCGCGCCGCCTCGGCCGCGAGATCATCCAGCGTCGCATCGAGGCGTGACAGCCGCCCCGCCTCGAGCGCCGCCTCCACCCCCCGTTCGCGCAGCCCGCCGACATCGGCCAGACCCATGCCATAAGCG
>CAZQLF010000555.1:0-2446 GCA_964594035.1 uncultured Rhodospirillaceae bacterium
CGTTTCTCTGGCGCCTCAGCATTGCCGAAGTCGCGGCCGATGGCGACTTCTCGCTCTTTGCCGGCATCGATCGCACCATCAGCCTGATCGAGGGCGCCGGCATGGAACTCGATTTCACCGAGGCGCCGGCCAGGCGCATCGACGAAAAATTCCGCCCCTTCGATTTTTCCGGCGACTGGCATTGCCGCTGCCGCCTGATCGATGGACCCATTCGCGATTTCAACTTGATGGTCGATCGCTCGCGCGTGAAAGCCGAGACGAGCGTTCTGCGGTCGGGCGCACCGGCGCGCGAAGTCGATATCGGTGCCGGCCGCCTGCTGATCTATTGCGGCGCAGGTGAGGTCGTGGCCGGCGGCTCTACGGCGAGAGCTGGCGATACGCTATCGCTCGGTCCAGGGCACTATCGGATTGAGGGCAATGAGGCGACCGTCCTCATCATGCAGCTTCACATGCTGCGCGGCAGGTGACGGGAGACCAGGGCTGCGATCAGCATCCAGAGCCCGCAGGCAAAGAACACGGCGCGAATGTCGAAGAAGCTCAGCAGCACCGAATAGAGTGCCGAGGGCAGAAGGTCCGAGAGATCGATATAGGTGCGAAAGACGGTCGCCATCTGCGGGCGTTCGAGAGCCCGAACCGCGCGCAGGAAGGGGATGTTGCCCAGCCCGTCCAGTATCATCACGCTGAGTGCGCCGAACAACAGCAGCGTCGCCGTCACCCAGGGCCAGTCGTAGGTGAAACCGGCAGCGATGGTCACGCTGCCGGAACCGATGAAGGCCGCGATGATCAGCGGCCGGATGCCGCGGCTTTGCGCCAGCTTGCCGATGAAGGCAACGCCGAACAGCACGGCATTGCCCAGCGACAGCACGATCGCCGCGGCGAGCTCGCCCTTGCCGCTCTGTACCATGTAGAGCTGGGGATAGACGAAGAACATCGACCACCAGCAGGAGCGGCTGAAGGGAATGAACCAGCCGAGCCGCAGGCGCGGTTGCGCGATGAAACGGCGGACGCTCTTGAAGGGGTTGGGCATGGGCCTGGTCGCCGCCGCCACCGCCGGATTGTCGTTGATGCGCAGATACCAGAAATAGATGAGCAGGGCGAACGAGGCGCCACCGCTCAGCATCTCGGCGCTGCCGTAGCCGACCTGGTTGTAGAGATAGACGCCAAGCGAAGGGCCAAGCGTCCAGGAGAAGGCACTCATCAGCAGCTTGAGCGGCTCGGAGCGCACCAGATCGCGTTTGCGGATGTAGTCGAGCACATACAGGCTGAGGGTGATGTTGAGGCTGGCCGCGGCCACCGAGCGCAGGATCATGGCGGCGATCTGGCCGGGATAGGTGAACGTCGCGAGTGTCGCGGCCGAGGCGATGAGCATCATAACGCCGGCGGTATAGACCCAGCGCCGACGGAAGCGCCGGATGAAAAACGGAATGGTGAAGCTGATGAAGAAGCCGAAGATGGCGACGGCGAAATACGTCAGGCTGACGTCGCGCGCGACCTTCAAGATCGCATAGGCCTGGAGCGGGATGAGGGCCGCCAGAATCGCACGGGCCAGCGATTCCAGGGCAAACATCAGGCCGAAGACGGCCGCACCCGGCCGCGTGACGGCACGCAGCCAGAGCGGTTGTTCCCCCACCATCGACATGCAGGAAAAAACTCTTACATGGCGGCTTCAGCGAAGTCGAATTCGCGTTGGCCATGGTGGGTGAGCAGCGATTGCATGGCTGATTACGTCGACCTGCGGGTCGTCACCATCAGCAGGAGCAAGCCGCAGAGCGCCGAAGCGATGGACCCGCCGAGCACGCCAAGCCGGAGTGCCGCGGCGTGCGAACCATCTTGCCAGGCAAGGGAACCGATGAAGAGGCTCATGGTGAAGCCGATGCCTGCCAGGATCGACACGCCATAGAGCGCGGGCCAGCTGGCCTCGCCCGGCCGTTCACAAACCCGCAGCTTGATGGCGAGCGCGCTAGCTCCGAAAACGCCGAGCTGCTTGCCAAGGAAGAGGCCGAGGGCGGCACCCCCGGCGACGCCGCCCAGCAACGCGCCCGGACTGATATCGGCGAAGTCCAACCCGGCGTTGGCGAAACCGAACAGCGGCATGATCAGGAACGACGTCCAGGGATGGAGGCCGCGCTCGAGATCATGCAGGGGCGAGCCGCCATCGGCGCGGCGGATGGGGACGATGAGCGATGTGGCAACGCCCGCCAGCGTGGCATGCACCCCGGACTTCAGGACAAACGCCCAACAGACGAGACCGAGCAAGACATAGGGCGCAAGGCTCGTCACCCGCAGCCGGTTGAGCGCGAACATGATCGCAAGCGTCACCGCCGCACCCGCGAGGGCGGTGACGCTGAGCTCGCTGGTGTAGAAGATTGCGATAATCGCAATCGCGCCGAGATCGTCGATGATGGCGAGCGCCAGCAGGAAGATCTTGAGCGTGGCCGGCGCCCGG
>CAZQLF010000556.1:0-2442 GCA_964594035.1 uncultured Rhodospirillaceae bacterium
TCTTGTACTCGATGCCGGCGTAGACGTCCTCGGTGTTCTCGCGGAACAGCACGATGTCGACCAGGTCAGGGCGCTTCAGCGGGCTGGGCACGCCGGCGTAGTGGCGCACCGGGCGCACGCAGGCGTAGAGGTCGAGGTCCTGGCGCAGCGCTACGTTGAGGCTGCGGAAGCCGCCACCCACCGGGGTGGTCAAAGGCCCCTTGATCGAGACCACCAGCTCCTGCAGCACCTTCAGCGTCTCGTCCGGACAGTAGTTGCCGTCATAGAGGCCGGCGGCTTTTTCGCCGAGGAAGGTTTCGCACCAGTGGATGCGGCGTTTGCCGCCGTAGGCCTTCTCCACCGCCGCATCCCAGATGCGCAGGCAGGCCTTGGTGATGTCCGGTCCGATGCCGTCGCCCTCGACGTAGCCGACGATGGGCTGCTCCGGCACGTGCAGCTTGCCGTTGCGCACCGTGATCTTCTCGCCGGTGGTGGGGATCTTGATATGGCGGTACACGGTGCTCATGGGAATCCTTCTCCTCGGCCTTGCGCCGACCTCATTGGGGGTCCTTGATCGAGGCATTCTAGCACCGGGTCCTGCATCGCCCGGCAGCCGCAAACGGGGTAGGCTAGGAACCCGAACGCAGGCCCAAGCAGGGAGCTTCGATGAAAACTCCAACCGCCCTGGTACCCGTGGCGCATGGATCGGAAAGCCTGGAAACGGTGACGATCGTCAACGTGCTGCGCCGCGCCGAAGTGGAAGTGACCATGGCCAGCATCGAATCGGAGCTGGCCGTCAGCGGCACCCGCGGCGTGCGCCTGCACGCCGACAAGCGCCTGCTCGACACGCTCGGCCACAAATACAACCTGATCGTTCTGCCGGGGGGAGAGAAAGGCGCAGAGGCCCTGGGTCGCAATGCGCCGCTGGTGGAGATGCTGCATCAGCAGAACGATGCGCAACACTGGCTGGCCGCGATCTGCGCCGCCCCGGCCCTGACCCTGGCGCCGCAACACCTGCTCGAAGGACGCGAAGCGACCTGTTACCCGGCCTTCAAAGCCAGGCTGCCGCGCTGGATCGACAAGCCGGTGGTGGTGGACGGCCATTTCATCACCAGCCAGGGGCCGGCGACGGCCATGGCCTTCGCGCTGACGCTGGTCGAGCTGATCGCCGGGCCGGCGAAGCGCAAGGAAGTGGCGGCGGCGCTGCTGGCGTCGTAGGTCGGCCTTTCCCTAAAGGGATTTCCTTCGGTCATAGGCCGACAACGCAGTCGCCACCGATTGAAGCATTCGGGGGCAGGCTTTCTAAAGGGCGCCTGTAACGAGCGCAAAAACAAAAACGCCCGCATCTGCGGGCGTTTTTGATGCAGCGGACAGGAATCAGGCGGCCTGCTTCTTGCCCACCGCTTCTTCCAGCATCTTCTTCAGCTCGCCGGACTGGAACAGGTCCAGGGTGATGTCGCAGCCGCCGACCAGCTCGCCCTTGACGTAGAGCTGCGGGAAAGTCGGCCAGTTGGCGAACTTCGGCAGGGTGCGGTAGACCTCTTCATCTTCGTAGATGTTGACGTAGGCGTATTCCACGCCGCAGGCATTCAGGGCCTGCACCGCGCGGGCGGAGAAGCCGCATTGGGGGAAATCGGGCGAACCCTTCATGTAGAGGATGATCGGGTTCTCGGAGACCTGCTGCTTGATCCGTTCAAGGACGTCCATCGTGTTACTCACTCGACTGCGGGGGGCGGGACTGCCGCGAGGCGCATTTTACCACCTCGGGAAATGCCCGGCTGGCACCGGGAAATAATTACAAGGCCTAAGTTGTGGTACGGAAAAGCACTTTTCAAGGGCCGACCCGGCCGGAACCTTTGTCAGACCGCGCCGGTCCACTCCTTTGCGGTATTGAATTTAGCGGACCCCTGCCCTAAGGTGTGCGGCGGACGAAACCGAACCCCCCACGTTCAAAAAGAGGACGTCATGGCCTTTACCCTCCCCGAACTGCCTTACGCACGCGAAGCGCTCGAGCCGCACATGTCGCGCGAGACGCTGGAATACCACTACGGCAAGCACCACAAGACCTACGTCGACACGGCCAACAAGCTGATCGTCGGCACCGAGTTCGAGAATGCCTCGCTGGAGGACGCGGTGAAGAAGTCCTCGGGCAAGCTGTTCAACAACGTCGCCCAGATCTGGAACCACACCTTCTTCTGGAACAGCCTGACCCCCAAGCAGGCCGCCCCCGGCAAGAAGCTGGCGGACGCCCTGGTCAAGCAGTTCGGCGGCATCGACGACTTCAAGAAGCTGTTCACCGAAACCGCCATCGGCACCTTCGGCTCCGGCTGGGCCTGGCTGGTGCAGAAGCCGGACGGCTCGCTGGCCGTGGTCAGCACCTCCAACGCCGCCACCCCGCTCACCACCGCCGACAAGCCGCTGCTGACCTGCGACGTGTGGGAACACGCCTACTACATCGACTAC
>CAZQLF010000557.1:0-2440 GCA_964594035.1 uncultured Rhodospirillaceae bacterium
CTGCGGCCGGGTTGCAGGAAGCGCGAGATCACATAGGCGCTTGCCAGCGTCGCATGGCCGCAGAGATCGGCTTCGATGGTGGGTGTGAACCAGCGCAGCTTGAAGTTCTCGCCATCGGGAATGAAGAAGGCCGTCTCCGCCTGGTTATTCTCGGCGCCGATGGCCTGCATCGTGGCGTCGGGCAACCAGCGCTGCAGTGGCACGACGCCGGCGGGATTGCCGCCGAACATCCGCTGCGTAAACGCGTCGATGCGATAGAGCGCCAGCTCCATCCGGTCATTCCACGATTGAGATGCTACCCTTGAGATAGCAGACGGCGCCGCCGCCGATCTTCACCCGATCGCCCGCGAGCTCGCAGTCGAAATCGCCGATGCGCGACGAGATCTGGCGACTCACCAGCCGGCTGCGGCCGAGACGCTTGGCCCAATAGGGCATCAGCACGCACTGTGCCGAGCCTGTGGCGGGATCCTCGTCGATGCCGGCCTTGGGCGCGAAGAAGCGGGTGACATAATCGATGCCGTCGCGTCCTGGTGCGGTGGCGATGACGCCGAAGTGGTCGAGTTTTGCCATATTGGTGAAGTCGGGCGTAAGAGCCGCGACGTCTTCCCAGGAATCATAAGCGGCAAGAAAGGAATGGGATTCGATCAACTCGGCCGGCTGTTTGCCGAGCGCCTCGCCCACCGCGGGAACGTTGGCGGTCTTGATCTGCCGGGCCGGAAAATCGAGCACGAAGATATTGCCCTTGCGCTCAACGCCGAGACGTCCGCTCCGCGTTTCGAACAACATTTCGCGCCGACTGCGATCCATGAACTCGGTGATCACATAGGCCGTCGCCACGGTGGCGTGACCGCAAAGCGGAATTTCCGTCGATGGCGAGAACCAGCGCAGCCGATAGGTCTCGCCGTCCGGATAGAAGAAGGCAGTCTCCGGTAGATTATTTTCCAGCGCGATCGCCTGCATCGTCGCTTCGGGCAACGGCCCCGCCAGCGGCACAACGCCCGCGGCATTGCCGGCAAAGAGCTTGTTGGTGAACGCGTCGATCTGATAGAGCGGCAGTTCCATCATTCAGTCTCCCCCAAAGGGCGGATTTTGTAGCTGGCTGATCGTCGAGCGGGTGAAGCGTTCAGCGGCGCCAGAACGGTTTCGACAGTTCGCCCTCGATATCGGAACGGCTCAGTCCGACATCCTGCAGGGCGCGATCGTCGAGCGCCGCGAGATCGCGGCGCTGGCGAGCCAGTTCCCACCAACCCAGCAGCAATTCGATCCAGGGGAAGATTTCCAGCGAGCCCGCCCGATTGAGCAGACGGCGAACATATGAGGCGCTCATGTGACGGTCCAATTGCTTTGAATGTATCGAATGGTGTACAGTAATGATTGACACAATAGTGAGTCAATTGATAACTTGTCACCATGACAATATGGATTCCTGATCTCTCCGAGAGCATCGGCCCCCGCTACAAGGCGATCGCCGAAGCGCTTGCTACCGATGTGCGCAATGGGAAGCTGAAGGCGGGGGATCGCCTGCCAACCCATCGCGATCTGGCCTATCGCCTGGGTGTGACCGTGGGAACAATCACCCGCGCCTATGCCGAGGCGCAGCGCCGTGGGCTGATCGAGGGTCATGTCGGGCGCGGCAGTTTCCTGGCCCAGCCGGTCAATCTGCCCGCCGCCTTCGGCCAGCCAGAGCAGGAGCAAAGCGGGCTGATCGAAATGAGCCTCGCCTTCCCGCCGCCCCAGGCCAACGATGCGCTGTTGCACGGCACATTCGCCGAGATGGCGCGCCAGCCCGGCATCTCGCGGCTGCTCGACTATCAACCTCATGGCGGCATGGCCCATCACCGCGCGGCGGGCGCGGCCTGGATGGAATCCCACGGCCTCTCGGTGCCAAGCGAGCGCATCGTGGTGACCGCGGGCGCGCAGCATGGTCTTGCGATTTGCCTTGGCGCGCTGCTGCGTCCGGGTGACGTGCTGCTGACCGAGCCGCTGACTTATCCCGGAATCCGCGCTGTCGCCGAACTCTTCAAAATCCGCATCCAGAGCGTCGCAATGGACGATGACGGCATTCTGCCCGAGGCGCTGGAAGCCGCTTGCCGTGAATCCTCGCCACGAGCGCTCTATTGCATTCCCACGCTGCAGAACCCTAGCGGCGCGATCATGTCTCATGAGCGGCGCCTGGAGATCGCGGCGATCCTGCGCAGATACCGCCTGCCCATCATCGAGGACGACATCTACCGCTTCCTCGTCGATGCGCCACCGCCGTTGTCCGCCTACGTGCCGGAGCTGGGGCACTATCTGCTGGGAAGTTCCAAGGGAATAGCACCGGGCCTGCGCGTCGGCTTCCTCGCCGTGCCGGCCGGCCAAAGCGCGCCGTTCATTTCGGCGCTGCGCGGCACCACCTGGATGGCCCCGCCCCTTTCCGCCGAGATCGCCGCGCGCTGGA
>CAZQLF010000558.1:0-2435 GCA_964594035.1 uncultured Rhodospirillaceae bacterium
CAGCGGCAGGTATTCGCTTCCACCCGGCATGACGACGCCCAGCGTGCCGAGACTCGCCGAAGCATGGCCGAGGGCGGCCCAGATCTGGCGGGTGAACTCTGCCGTCGACGTCTTTCCGCTCGTTCCGGTGACGGCGGCGATGTGCCTCGGCTGGCGGCCATAGAAGATGGCGGCCATCTGGGCCAGGCGCCGGCGCGGATTGGGATCGGCCAGCAACACGGTTCCGTCAGGGACAGCTGTGCCGGGCTCGGCCAGCACGGCGAGCGCACCCTTCGCCACTGCCTGGTCGATGTAGCGGCGCCCGTCTGTCTTGGCCCCGGGCTTGGCTCCCGGCAGTGCCGCGAAGACAAATCCTGGTTCGACTTGCCGCGAATCGGCTGACAGCCCGCGGATGTCGACCGCTGCACTCATCGCGATGTTCCGGCCCTCCCTGGGCCCGTCAAAAAGCTCACTCAGGCGCATTCGCCGTTGCGCTTACCGTCATCAGCAGTTCGCTCTTGGTTGCTTCAGGCGAGTCATTGGGCATCGGCGCCATGCCAAGCAGTGGCGCCATGCGCTGTACAACGCGGCTCACCACGGGGGCTGCAACCCAGCCGCCGGTGGCGAAGCCATAGGAATGAGCATTCGGTTTCGGCTCGTCGACCATGACCAGCACGATGTAGTGGGGGTCGCTGATCGGAAACGCGCCGACGAAGGAAGCAAGCCGGGCATTGGTGGAATAGCCCTTGGCCAGCGTCTTCTCCGCCGTGCCGGTCTTGCCGCCGACGAGATAGCCGGGGGCTTCCGCGGCCTTGCCGGTGCCGGCCTGGACCACCAGGCGGAGCAGCTCGCGCATCAGGTTCGATGTCTGGGCCGAGATCACGCGCTGGCCGTCGTTCACCTCATCGGGATTGCGCTTGATCAGGGTGGCGGGCCGCATGATGCCGCCGTTCACCATCGCCGCGACGCCGGAGACGACATGCAGCGGGCTGACCGCGATCCCATGGCCGAAGGCGATGGTCATCGTGTTGATCGGTTTCCAGTCGGCGGGATAGAGCGGACGGCCGAGTTCCGGCAGCTCGACATTCACCGGCCGCAGCATGCCGACCTTGGCGAGGAAGGACCTCTGGCTGTCGGTGCCCATCTCCATCGCCATGCGCGCCGCGCCGATGTTCGACGACAGCATGAAGATCTCCGGCACCGAGAGCGGATGGTTCATCGGCTCGAAGTCATGGATGGTGTAGCGGCCGATCGAGATCGGATGCACGTCGAAGCGATCGGTCAGACGGATGCGCCCGCTATCCAACGCCATCGCCGTGTTGAATACCTTGAAGGTGGAGCCCATCTCGTAGATGCCGAGCGTGGCGCGGTTAAAGCGCTGCTCCGGCGAGGCGGCATTGATCTGGTTCGGATCGAAATCGGGCAGCGAGATCATGGCCAGGATCTCGCCGGTGCGCGCATCGAGCACGATGCCGGCGCCGCCGATGCCGTTGAAGTCGGCGATACCGCGGGTCAGTTCCTCGCGCAGGATCTGCTGGATGCGCACATCGAGGGAGAGCTGCACCGGATAACGCCCGCCGGCCAGCACGTCGTCGAAGGAATCCTCGATGCCGGCGATGCCCTTGTTGTCGAGATCGGCGAAGCCCACTACATGGCTTGCCAGATTGCCCAGGGGATAGACGCGCTTGTCCTCGGCCTGGAAATAGAGGCCGGGAATGCCCAGGCGCGTCACGTCCGTCTGCTGGCGCGGCGTCAGATTGCGCTGCAGCCAGACGAAGGTCTTGTCGCCGGCGAGCTTGGCCTTGAGCTCGGCGACGCTGAGGTCAGGCAGCACGCCCGCCAGTTCCCGCGCCGCCTCGTCGGCGTCCAGCACCTGGGTCGGATTGGCGAACAGCGAGAATGTGGCGAGGCTGGTGGCCAGAACGATGCCGTTGCGGTCGACGATGTCGGCGCGCTCGGCCACCGGCGGCACCCGCGTCTGGTCGGCGAGACGCGGCTCGCTCACGTCCTGCAGCAGGGAAACATCGGCGAGACGGCCGATGATGGCGAGAAACGCGAGTCCAAAAAGCACGAGGCCGATCAACAGGCGGTTGCGTCCGGTCTCCAGGGCTTTTTTTGCGGCGCCGTCGAGCCGCACGATATCTTCGCGGCCCATCGGCCGCGGATCGGCATGACGCGGGCTGCAGGGACCGGAGCGGGGAGCGAACGCGCTCACTTGGGCACCCCGTCCTGCGTCGTGGCGCCGGCGGGCTTCTGCTGGTCGACACCGAGCTGGCTCAGCAGCGAGCCGATGGGATCCTCGGGCTTCGTCTGGGCGGGCCGTGCCGCCAGCCCGTACGAGGTCGGCATGCATCGTGTGCCGGCCACCCTGCCTGTAAGCGAAGGCCAAAACTCATGCGCACAAGCCCGCGCCGCCGGTGTGAGCTTGCTGCTAGTCGCTTGCCAACTTCTCCATG
>CAZQLF010000559.1:0-2434 GCA_964594035.1 uncultured Rhodospirillaceae bacterium
GGCATATGGGCTGGGGCCATACCTTCTTCACCCAGATGGGAAGCCCGCCCGATCCTGCGGTCGTCGGCGAGGATTGGCACCGCCAGTGGCTCGAGCGCCTCGAGAGCATCACGCCGCCCATGGCAACATGGCTCGCGCATCAGCGCCGCGACGACTACTGGAAGGTTGGCTCGATCTCCGACGACTACGCGCAAATCAAGTGCGCGGTCTATGCCATCAATGGCTGGCAGGACAGTTACGCCCGCTCGATCCTGCCGCTGCTCGAGGGCCTGAATGCGCCGAAGAAGGCGCTGATCGGCCCCTGGGCCCATGCCTGGCCGCATATCGCGGGGCCGGGCCCGGCCATCGGCTTCCTGCAGGAGGCGCTGCGCTGGTGGGATCACTGGCTGAAAGACGTCGACACCGGAATCATGGATGAGCCCATGGTGCGGGTGTGGATGGGCGAATGGACGAAGCCCCGCAAGCTGGTGCCAGAATGGCCCGGCCGCTGGATCGGCGAAGAGACCTGGCCGCCCGCGCGCAAGCCCAGGGCGATGGCAATCTCCGCCGCAGGCCTCGGCCAGAGTCCGCGGCGCGCCGAAACCTTCGAGATCGCCAGCCCGGAGACCACCGGCTATCGCGCCGGCTATCAATGTTCCTACGGCCTCGGCCCCGATCTGTCCGACGACCAGCGTATCGACGATGCGCAAAGTGTTTGCTTCGATAGCGCGCCGCTGAACGAGCCGCTGGAAATATTTGGTGAGCCTGTTGTCGAACTCGATATCGAGTCCGACAAGCCGCAGGCGCATCTCGCGATCCGCCTCTGCGATGTCGCCCCGGACGGCGCCTCGCTGCGCCTGACGTATGGCGTGCTCAATCTCAGCCATCGTGACAGTGACGAGGCGCCATCACCGCTGGTGCCGGGCCAACGCTACAAGATCCGCATCCCGCTCTGCGCCACCGCGCATTCCTTTGCGCCGGGCCATCGCATTCGGCTTGCCATCTCCAGCGCCTATTGGCCGATCACCTGGCCCTCACCGGAAAAGGTGCGGCTCACCTTGCATGGGGCTTCGAGCCGCCTGCTGTTGCCGGTGCGGGAACCAGAGGCGCTTGATGAAAGGCTCGCTCCATTTGCCGAGCCGGAAGGGGCCGAGCCCAAATCCCTGGTCGAGATACGCCCGCGGCGAACGACGAAATCCCAGGACCGCCTGGAAGAAGAGATGGGCGAGGGCAGGGCGACGCTCACCCGCAACCGCGACCGCGGCGCCTGGAAGGTTTTGGATACCGATGTCGAATACGACGTGGCGGGCCACTCAAACTTCGCGATTGCAGCCGACGATCCGTTGAGTGCCGTCCAGGATTTCTTCCTGACCACGACCATGGGCCGTCAAGGCTGGCGCATTCGCGTGGAGGCACGCAGCCGGCAGAGCGTGACGGCAACCGACTTCGTGTTGAGATGCGAGATGAAGGCCTGGGTCAACGACAAGGAAGAGTTCGCGCGCAGTTGGGACCACACGATCCCGCGCGACAATCTCTAAGCCGGCGCTCGCCGATAGACCCAGACGCTTGCCGGCGGCAGGTTGATGCCGACCCAGGCCTTCACCTTGCCGGTGATGGCGAGGCGCTCGCGGCTGACGGGCGAGTAGGGGCCGTAGGTGTACTGGATGAAGGGTGCGCCGGGTTTCAGCAGATCGAACACGCCGCGCACGATCGCATCCTGGACCTCGCGCGGGAAAATCAGTAGCGGCAGGCCAGAGACGACGGCATCGGCCTGGGTGATGCCCAGCGGCCGCACCGCCTTCACCAGATCCGCTGCGTCGCCCAGCACGACATGAGATTTGGGAAACTGCTGCTGCAGCAGGCGATGCAGCGCCGGATCGCGCTCGATGATCACGAGGCGCGAGGGCGCGATATGGGCGCGTACCAGGCCGGCGGTGATGCTGCCCGTACCGCCGCCGAGTTCGATCACCGGGCCGCTGCCGCCATGGGGCACCTGGCGCGCCATGGCGTCGGCCAGACGCCGGCTGCTGGGCGCAATCGAGCCGATTCGCACGGGGTTCTTGAGCCACCGCTTCAGGAACAGCCGGTGTTCGCGGGTGATCATCGCAACCTCACGAAGGGGTCCGGCGGATGGTCATGCGCCCGATTCCGCTCATGACCTTGTAGAGCGCTGCGAAGTCCTTGTCGAAGGCCGCGGCACGCAGCCCGGCCTCGCGTTCCAGCGTCTGCCGGATCTCGGAAATGGAACGCCGGCCGTTGATGCGCAAAAGAATCGCAACCGCAAGGCGGGGCAGGGCGAAGCTCATCTCCAGCCCGTCGCTGCGGACCGCGATCCGATCATCTTTTATGGAGCGGGCGAGGGTGGGGCCCTCGGCCCCGCTGGCCGATTTGCCGGGCGCCCGCCTGATCAGCCTGCAAAAAGGCCTCGGCACCGAACAGCTCGACAGCCTGCCCC
>CAZQLF010000560.1:0-1679 GCA_964594035.1 uncultured Rhodospirillaceae bacterium
GGGCCATGGCCGCCGCCGGCCACGATGGCGACGTCGTAGCTCGACTTCGGCTCTGGCGAGCGCCAGGCGCGCGGCCATGGCTTGTCCGGTGACAGCGCATGGCGGGCGAGGGCAAAGACGGAATAGCGGTTGGACAAAGGTGGAGAATCCGGGTGGCGGCTGGCGGGTAGCGGGCCGCAGCATAGCCAGCGGCCCCGCTTGCCGCCAACCCGATTAAGCCCGTGTTGAGCGCAATCCCGACTAGTTCTTTGCCGTTTTCGCCGGTTTATGGGCCGGCTCGTCCGCCACCCTGTCTGGCGCCATGCCCTTTTCGGCCAGCTCGGCAATCGCCTTGTCGTTCTTGGCAAGATTGAGGCCCATGCCGCGCAGCACATGCGACGCCTTGGTGAACTGGATGTTGGTGTATTCCACGACCTCCACGCGGTTGCCCCAGGGGTCGAAGAAATCGAGGAACGGACCCGCCGCCAGGATGCCGCCGGCCGCCTCGATCAGTTCCTTCACCCGCGAGCGGTCGTCGACCACCACGGCGAAATGCCGGTGCCGGTCCTTATGGGGCTCGGCCACCTTCATCAGCGCGATGAACTGGTCACCCATATCGATAAAGGCCTGCGTCTTGCTCTTGCTGCGCAGGCTGAAATCGAAGATGGCGCCATAGAAGGCCAGTGCTTCCTCGATATCGCCGACCTCGAGCGCCACATGGTTCATCCCGACGAGGCGGGGTTTCGTCGTTGCGGGCTTGGCTTTAGCCATGGCCGTACTCCCTGAATTCAGTCGCGTGGAGGGCATATGGGTCGGCGGGCCTGCAATTAAAAGAAGGCAGCCATCCGGCTCCGCGGTTTGACCCTGCCTTGCCCACGGGCCCAAGATGGGCAGTAGAGGCGTCGGAAGAGGTTCCCCGTGTTCACCCTGCAGCAATTGGAGCAAGCAGCCGAGCTGGTGCATGGCGCCATGCCGGCGACCCCGCAATATGCCTGGCCGCTGCTGGCCCAGCGCACCGGCTGCGAGGTTTGGGTCAAGCATGAAAACCATACGCCGACCGGGGCCTTCAAGATGCGCGGCGGCCTGGTCTATCTGGACGATTATCACCAGCGCCAGCCGAACGGCCCCGGCCTCATCAGCGCGACCCGTGGCAATCATGGCCAGAGCCTTGCCTTCGCCGCACGGCGCCTGGGCGTGCCGCTCACCATCGTCATTCCCCACGGCAACAGCCGGGAGAAGAACGCCGCTATGCGCGCGCTTGGCGCCGAACTGGTGGAGGTCGGCCGGGATTTTGATGCGGCGCGCGAGGCGGCAGCGCAGCTGGCGAAGGAGCGCGGCCTGGAATTCGCGCTTTCGTTCCACCCCCTCTTGGTAAAGGGCGTTGCAACATATGCCCTGGAGCTGTTCCGCGCAGTCGCCGATCTCCATACGGTCTATGTGCCCATCGGCATGGGGTCGGGCATTGTTGGATTGATCAAGGCCCGCGATCTGCTGGGTCTCAAAACCCGCATCGTCGGCGTCGTCTCCAGCGAGGCGCCGGCGTTTGCGCTTTCCTTCGATGGCGGCAAGGTGATCACCACGCCGGCGGCGGATACCTTCGCTGATGGCATGGCTTGTCGCATTCCACCGGCCGATTCCCTCGACATCATCCGGGCCGGCCCGGAGCGCGGCCTCATCGTCGGCTAAGACGACACCCCCGA
>CAZQLF010000560.1:1689-2411 GCA_964594035.1 uncultured Rhodospirillaceae bacterium
AAGGGATGCCCGAAGCAATGCGTGCCCACGTTGCGGCAACCCAAACAATGGCGGAGGGCGCGGGCGCAGCATCACTGGCGGCCCTGATGCAGGAACGCCAGCGCATGAAGGGCAAGCGCGTCGGCCTCATTCTCTCGGGCGGCAACATCGACCGCCCGCTGTATGCCGGTATCATTGCGGGCCAAAGCGTGGCCCATGCCAGGGCCGCCGCCTGACCCTTCCATCGATCAAATCGAGAAATCCAAACAACGCCATTCAGGCGGGGAGATCAATCGTGAAACAGGAAACGCGTATCGTCCGGGCCGGACGGGAAAAGGGGTTCTACAAAGGCAGCGTCAACCCGCCTGTTTATCACGTTTCCACCGTGCTGCACGACAACCTGGCCTCGTTCCTGTCGATCAGCAAGCCGGAACAGGGCCGCATGATCTACGGCCGGTGGGGAACCCCGACGACCTTCACGCTAACCGATGCCCTGGCGGAGCTCGAGGGGGGTGCCGGTTGCGCGCTGTTTCCTTCGGGCGCCGGAGCCATCGCCGCGGCAATGCTGGCCTTCGTCGAGCCAGGCGATCACCTGCTGATTCCGGACAACGTCTATGGCTCGACGCGGCGCGTCTGCGATGACCTGCTGCCGCGCTTCAAGGTCGAGGCGACCTATTACGACCCGCTCATCGGCGCCGGGAGATCGGCTCTCATCCAACCCAAAACGAAGATTGCCTCTGTCA
>CAZQLF010000561.1:0-2408 GCA_964594035.1 uncultured Rhodospirillaceae bacterium
GTTGTTGGGACAGGGGACGAAAGAGCGGAGGCCTGGCTCGCAACTGCGTATGGGTTTGACCGAGCGGTCGAAACCGAAATCGGGGGATTAATTCCAGGCAATCGCGGTGCGGCTTGCATCGATGGTCACGGTCGTTGCGACCGGCGGCAGATCATCGTCCTCGCCGGATGACGTCTGCCAGCCATCATCCTCACGCGGCCGGTCGCCGGGCTCGAAACGGCCGGGCCTGTTGGAAACGGCACCGCGGCCCTTGCGGGCCTCATCCGGCAGGCGCGTTTCCACCAGCGTGTGGGCATCGTCAGGCAACCGTTCCGGCCGCGGAGCGGTGATGGGTGCCGGAAACGGGCGGCGCGCTTTCATGCCGCAAATGCTAACGCGGCATGAGAACAAATCAAGAACTAAGAATCAACCCGTTCGAAGCTTTACGGTCTTGCGCTTCTTTTGAACGGCGGCAGCACCGCCCTGGCGCAGCATGAGGAACCGGCCGGTGGAATTGCCATGAATGGTCCAGCGGCCCTCTATTTCCTGGCCGTCGGCACTGATCTCGCCCGCGTATTGAACCGCGTCGTAGTAGCGGAAATTGCAATGGTAAAGCTTGATCCAGGTGACGGTGCGCCCGGTGCGCCGGCCCTGCACGCTCGCTGTGATCGGCCGGTCCTTGGCCTCGCCCGCGGTGCCGACCTCCTCGATCAGGCCGTCGAGCCATGAGCCGCTCTCGTTCAGGTTCGCGCTGAACGGCACCGGCTGTTTTGGCCGGCTGACATAGGTGTATTGGCCCTGCCAGTGGCCGCTGAGATTGAGCTGCTCCGTGCCTTTTTCCACGGGCCCTTTCCGGTTACTTCTTCAGATGCTCCTGCAATCGGGGCATCAGCTCCGCCAGGTTGCAGGGACGAAAGCGGATATCGAGCTGCCAGCGCAGGATGTCTTCCCAGCCGTCGCGGCAGGCGCCGGGCGAACCGGGAAGCGCGAACAGGTAAGTGCCGCCGGCGACACCGCCTACGGCGCGGCTCTGCATGGTCGACGTGCCGATCTTCTGCCAGCTCAGCATGCGGAAGAGCTCCCCGAAACCGTCGATCTTTTTCTCGAAGAGGGATTCGAAGGCTTCCGGCGTCACATCGCGGCCCGTAACGCCGGTGCCGCCGGTGGAGATCACGACCTCGATCGCTGGATCGGCGATCCAGGCCCTGAGCTTGCCGGTGATGGCGGCGCGGTCGTCCTTGACGATGACGCGCGCGGCCAGGACATGGCCATCGCGCTGGATCAGCTCGGCGAGCGTGCGGCCGGATTTGTCATCTTGCTCAGTGCGGGTATCGGAAACGGTAAGGACAGCGATGCGGACCGGGTGGAAGGGCCGGCTTTCGTCAATCTTGCCCGCTGCTGGCTGCGGCGAAACCATCCTGCGATTGATAGATCGGCCAGCCCCCTGCCGCAACATGGTCGAGACTGGGCGTCGCCTGGCCGAAACGCTCCTGATAGATCCAGATATTGGCCATGACGCGCTCGACGAAGTTGCGCGTCTCGATCTTCGGCAGGCTCTCGATGAAGAGCAGCGGATCGCCGGTGGCGTCGGCGGTGCGCCACTTCACCAGCATGCCGGGGCCGGCGTTATAGGCGATCGCCATCATGAACAGGTTGTTGTTCACCGAAGGATCAGCGAGCAGCCGGCGCATGTATTCCTGGCCGAGAGTCAAATTCACGACCGGATCGTGCAGATCGGTGCGCATGCCGGCCACCGCCCGGGCCGTGGCCGGCATCAGCTGCATCAGACCAGTGGCACCAGAAGCATTGATGGCGGAGACATTGAATGCCGATTCCTGGCGCACCATGGCGAACAGCAGCGCACGATCGAGGCTGAATCCGCCCTTGGGCTGCCAATGCGGCACCGGGTAGAGATCGGCATCGGCATGAATGTTCGGCTGCAGCTCGGCAAGCACGCCAATGCGCAGCGCCAGCGAAGGCAGCTGGTAGACCTGGGCAACCGAATGGAGTGCTGAAGCAAGATCGGGGCCCGCGCTCGGCAGAAGGGCCTGCATCTCCTGCTCGGCCAGCGAATTTTCGCCGATCTGCAGCAGGGCGAGCGCGCGCTGGCCGCGGCTGCTGAGCGAAAGGGCCTGGGCGCCGGCATTGGTGATCGACTTTGTCGACCAGTCGAATTCGGGATCGAGGCCGAGCGCGCGGCGGGCAAGCTGGCCATAGAAGGTGCGCGAATGCTGTGCGGCCTGGCGCAGCCACTTGCTGACCTTCGCCGGCTCCCGGTTCTTTAGATGAGCGCGCGCCGCCCAATAGGCCGCGGCCGCGGTATCCCAATCGCCGTTGCCCTTGACCGATGCTGCACGTTCGAACTCGGCGGCCGCACTCACAAGATTACCAGCGCGCCATGCCGTCAGGCCCGCAAGCCAGTGGGGATC
>CAZQLF010000562.1:0-2405 GCA_964594035.1 uncultured Rhodospirillaceae bacterium
GCGCCATATCAAATCATGCCAGGCGTTGTGGCAGCGTCTGGTGGAGCGCGACCAGATCTATCTCGGCAAGTATGCCGGCTGGTATGCCGTGCGCGACGAGGCCTATTACGGCGAGGAGGAGCTGACCACCACGCCCGGCGGCAAGAAGCTGGCGCCTTCGGGTGCGGAGGTGGAGTGGGTGGAGGAGCCGAGCTATTTCTTCCGGCTCTCCGCCTGGCAGGACAAGCTGCTGAAATTCTATGACGAGAATCCCGATTTCATTGCGCCCGATGTGCGCCGCAATGAAGTGACCAGCTTCGTGCGCAGCGGCCTGCGCGATCTTTCGGTGTCGCGCACCAGCTTCAAATGGGGCGTGCCGGTGCCCAATGATCCCGCGCATATCATGTATGTCTGGCTGGACGCGTTGACGAACTACATCACTGCGGCCGGCTTTCCCGACACTGACAGCCCGAACTACCGGAAGTTCTGGCCCGCCGATCTGCACATGGTGGGCAAGGATATCGTCCGCTTCCATGCCATCTATTGGCCTGCATTCCTGATGGGTGCCGATCTGGCGCCGCCGCGGCGCGTCTTCGCCCATGGCTGGTGGACCAATGAGGGTCAGAAGATTTCCAAATCGCTGGGCAACGTCATCGACCCGTTTGCGCTGATCAAGCGCTACGGGCTCGATCCGGTGCGCTATTTCCTGCTGCGCGAAATTCCCTTCGGCAATGACGGCGATTTTTCGCATCGCGCCATGGTGACGCGCATGAATGCGGACCTCGCCAACGGCCTGGGCAATCTGGCGCAGCGTTCGCTGTCCATGATCAACAAGAACTGCGCGGGCGCGGTGCCGAAGCCTGGTGCCTTCAGCGATGCAGACAAGGCGCTGCTGGATGCGGCGAAGGCGCAATATCCGCGCCTGCAGAATGAGATCGGCCGCCAGGCGTTTCATCTCGCGCTCGAATCCCTGTGGCAGGTCGTCGCCATGGGCGACCGCTATGTCGATGAGCAGGCGCCCTGGGCGCTGGCCAAGAGCGACCCCGCGCGCATGGCAACGGTCCTCTACGTCGTGGCCGAAACGGTGCGCCAGCTCGCGATCCTGGCGCAGCCGTTCATGCCGGATTCCTGCGGCCGGCTGCTCGACCTGCTGGCGGTTCCGGCGGACAGGCGGCGATTTGCCGATCTTGGCCAGCATCTTGCGGCCGGCACGGCGCTGCCGAAACCCGTGGGGGTGTTCCCGCGTTTCGTCGAGCAGGCGGTCTGACCGCCGGTTCGTCATCGGACGCTCATGCTGATCGACAGTCACTGTCATCTTGATTTCGATACCTTCGCGCCGGAGCTGGACGCCGTCGTCGAACGCGCGCGCCAGGCCGGCGTGGGCGGGCTGCTTACCATCTGCACGCGGTTGACCGAATTCGAGCGCGTGCGCACCATCGCCGAGCGCTTCGATGATGTGTGGTGTTCGGTCGGTGTGCATCCGCATGAAGCGGCGAGCGAGCCCTCCGCCGATGCCGCGCGGCTAGTGGCGCTGACCCAGCACTCAAAGGTGATCGGCATCGGCGAAGCCGGGCTCGACTATTACTACGAGCACAGCCCGCGCGATGCGCAGCGCGCTGTCTTTCGCGAGCATATCGCCGCGGCACGCCTTTCCGGTTTGCCGCTCATCGTCCATAGCCGCGACGCCGATGAGGAAACGGTCGAGCTCCTGGAAGAAGGAGCGAAGGCCGGTGGCTTGACCGGCGTCATCCATTGCTTCAGCTCGACCGCGTATTTGGCGGAGCGATCCCTGGCGCTCGGTTTTTACATCTCGCTTTCAGGCATCGTGACCTTCCGCAAGGCTACCGAGCTGCAGGCCATCGCCAGGACGATCCCCGAAGAGCGGCTATTGGTGGAAACGGACTCACCCTATCTCGCGCCGGTGCCTCACCGTGGCAGGCGCAACGAGCCGGCGTATGTCGCCGATACAGCGGCCTTTGTTGCGGCACTGCGCGGCATATCGCCGGAGCATCTTGCGCAAACGTCGACCGCCAACTTCTATCGGCTGTTCGCCAAGGCAGGCCGTTAGATGCGGGTCACGGTGCTGGGCTGCGGGGGCTCGGGCGGCGTGCCGCTGATCGGCGGCGTCTGGGGAAACTGCAACCCGGTCAATCCACGCAACCGCCGCCGGCGCGTCTCCATCCACGTCGAAGGGGCAGACAGTTCGATCCTCGTCGATGCCTCGCCTGATCTCCGCGCGCAGCTGCTCGATGCCGAGATCAAGCATCTCGATGCTGTGCTATTTACTCATGACCATGCCGATCACGGTCATGGCATCGACGATCTTCGATTTCTGCGCTCCGACAGCAAGGCGCCACCGCTGCAGGCTTGGGCCACTCCCCGGACCCCCGACGCCTTGAAAGAACGCTGCGGTATCAATTTCCCCC
>CAZQLF010000563.1:0-2405 GCA_964594035.1 uncultured Rhodospirillaceae bacterium
AACATTGGGGTCCGGGGCAACCCGGAGGGCCGCCGGCGCAACCGGGGTGGCCCAGGCCGCCTCCGAACTGGGCCTCGCCTATGGGCGTTCACGCAACCAGTTCGGCAAGGCGATCTACGAATTTCCGCGCGTGCACGGCAAGCTCGCCTGGATGGCGACCGAGACGATGATCGCCCGCCAGCTCACCTATTACGCCGCACGGCAGAAGGATTCCGGCAAACGCTGCGACATCGAGGCCGGCATGGCGAAGCTGCTGGCGGCACGCACGGCCTGGTCCAATGCCGACAACGCGCTCCAGGTTCATGGCGGCAATGGCTACGCCGAGGAATACGCCATCAGCCGCGTGCTGGTGGATGCGCGCATCCTCAACATCTTCGAGGGTGCCGCGGAGATTCAGGCCCAGGTCATCGCCCGCGGTCTTCTCGCCGGCAGGAACTAGCTGCCGAGATTCACCTGCTGATAGCCGTGGCCGACGACGTCGGAAATCTGCTGCTTCAACCAAGCGATGTCCTTTGATTTCGCGCCGAAGCGTCCGGGCAAGAAAAGCTCCGCATTGAAATGAGGCGGATCACCGGCGAGGTAATCCGCCGTCATCAACCCGGCCGCGGCCGACCAAGTCACGCCGCCGGAATTGAGCGCCGTGCAGATGTACAGCCCCTCGATCCCCGGCGCCGGACCGATCAGCGGCGTATCGTCGGGGGTGAAAGACTCCGGCCCATTGACGAAACGGCGGATCGGCGCCGTTGCCAGCTTGGGAAAGATCGCGGCTGCTTTCTCGAAATAGGGGGCGATCTTGTCGAAATCTTCGCGTAGCAGGGTGAAGGCGAAGGGCTCCGGCAGGGCCGAGGCGTCGATCGTCCGGGCGTTCTCGTCGAAGAAGCCCACGAGGATGCCGCCAACTTCCTCGCGGCCATAGAACAGATCCTCCGGCGCTACGAAAGAGATCGTCTCTCGCGGCAGACGCGGCGAGATGTCGGCGATGACGTAGAAATGCTCGCAGGCCCATTGCGGCAGATGGATATCGACCGGAACCAGGAGCCCACGCGACCAGAGGCCGGCGGCGACCACCACATCGTCGGCCTCCATGGGTCCCGCTTCAGTTTCCACTGCTACGACGCGACCACCGCGTACCGTAATGCCGGTGACTTTTCGGTTCTCGGCGATTTTCGCACCATGGGCACGCGCACCCTTGGCGTAGGCCGCCGTCAGATCCGCCGGATTGACCCGGCCCGACGACGGATTGAACCAGGCGGCGGTGATCGCGCTAGGCTCGAGCAACGGATGCAACCGCGCAGCCTCCACGGGCTCAATCATGCGGGCGCCGATCCCGGCTTCCTTCGCCTGACTCTGGTATTTCTCCAGCCGCGCAATCGCAGCGCCGCCATGAGCCATGAACAGGCGCCCGGTCTTGAGCCAGCCCGTCTCCTGTCCTGTTGCTTTCGTCAGACGCCCAAAGGCTTCAAATGCATAAAGCACGGCGGCATCGAACCGCCCGCCAGGCCGCCAGGTGACGTTACCCGCCGAATGCCAGGTCGTGCCGGAGCCCAGCCGGTCGCGCTCGACCAGGATGATCTCGCCCAATTTGCGCTGTGCCAGATGCCAGGCGACGCTGCAGCCGACAACCCCGCCACCGATGACCACGATCCGCCGCATGACGCGGGTTTCTCCCTGCCGTGGGCGCGACTGTAGAGGCAATGCGCGTGCGACGCCATGCACCGCGCAAATTGCCGCGGCACCACGGCGTGATAATGTTGCGCCATGCGATCAACGGTCCAACTTCTTTGCGCCTGTGCGGTGCTGCTCGCCGGTCTTGTCAACTTCGGAACGGGGCTGGCGCGGGCGGATTCATCCGATTTGCAGGCCTGCCTTCATGGCGCTGACGCCGATCTGCGAATTCGGTCCTGCAGCCGCATCATCGAGTCGGGCAAGGCGGACCAGAACACGCAGTATGCCGCGCTGACCAGCCGCTGCGCCGACTACAACGGATTGCGCCGCTACCCCGAGGCGCTGGCCGATTGCACCGCCGCCACCAAGCTGATGCCGGACAGCGGCCCCGCCTATGTCAATCGCTGCTGGTCGCATAATGACCAGGGCCAGTACGACGATGCTATCGCCGATTGCACCGCCGCCATCCGCATCGATCCCAGCCGCTCTCTGCCCCACATCAATCTCTGTGCCGCCTATTCCGGCAGGCGCGACTGGCAACAGGCGCTGGATGAGTGCGACAAGGCCATCCACATCGATCCCGAGGTCAGTGCGGCCTATGCCGATCGCTGCCGGGTCCTGACCCAGATGGGCGAGGCGGATCGGGCCATCGGCGATTGCGACACGGCCATTCGGCTGGATCCCGGCGGCTGGCTCGGCTTTCTCAACCGCAGCAGCGCCAATCTGAAGCGCGGCAAGTA
>CAZQLF010000564.1:0-2394 GCA_964594035.1 uncultured Rhodospirillaceae bacterium
CGGTTCAATGCCTCCGTCCTTGCATTCCTGAACGCGCCATGACGGCAGAAACCACGGATTTTGCAGTCAAGCGCCGCCGGCCGTTTTATCGCGATCTTTCGTTGCAGATCCTCATCGCGATGGCGCTGGGAATCCTTGTCGGGTCGGTGTGGCCGTCAAGCGCCGATGCGTTGAGGCCGCTGGGCGATCTTTTCGTCAAGCTGGTGCGCATGCTGGTGGCGCCGATCATCTTCTGCACGGTGGTTCATGGCATCGCCAGCGTGCGCGAGGCAAAACGCGTCGGCCGCGTCGCTTTCAAGGCCCTGATCTATTTCGAGATCGTCACCACGCTGGCGCTTGTCGTTGCGCTAGTCCTTGTCAATGTTTGGGCGCCGGGCGCGAATATGCATGTCGACCCTGCCAGCCTGTCGGATAAGAGCGTGGCCACCGTCGAGGCCTCGGTGCAGCACGCCAATTTCGGTGAATTCCTGCTCGATATCGTGCCTACAAGCGCGATCGGCGCATTTGCCGACGGCGAAGTTCTGCAGGTTTTGTTCGTCTCCATCCTGTTCGCTTTCGCGCTTTCGGCCATCGGAGCGAAGGCGGCGCCCGTGGTCGAGGCGATCGGAACCGCGTCGCAAATTCTGTTCAAGATGATCGGCTATGTGATGGTGGTTGCCCCGATCGGTGCCTTCGGGGCCATAGCCTTTACCGTGGGCAAGTTTGGGCCCTCTACTTTGTTTGCATTGGGACAACTTGTTGCCGAGTTCTATCTCTGTTGCGCGCTCTTTGTCGTGTTGGTGCTGTGGCCGATCGCCTATGCGGCGGGACTGAGTTTCGTCAGGCTGATCCGCTATTTCGCGGCTGAGCTCTTGATCGTGGTGGGCACGAATTCCGGCGAGACGGTATTTCCCCGTTTGAACGCGAAGCTTCGCACCCTCGGTTGCGATGAATCCGTGGTCGCTCTGGTGCTGCCCACGGGCTATGCCTTCAACCATGATGGCACATGTCTCTATTTCGCGACCGTCTCGGTCTTTCTCGCTCAGGCTCTGGGCATCGACCTGACCCTGACCCAGCAGCTGGGTTTGCTCGCGATCATGCTCATCACCTCCAAGGGTGGCGCCGGTGTCGCGGGTTCCGCCATCGTCATGCTGGCATCGACGCTTGCGGCAACCGGAACGATTCCGGTGGCCGCGGTGGGACTGGTTCTGGGCGTGCACCGGCTGCTCTCTTCGGCCTTCGTCCCGGTCAATGTGCTGGGCAACGCCCTCGCGACGATTGTCGTCGCCAGGTTTGAGGGTGCGGTCAGCCTTCCCGCCCTCAATGAGGAACTGCACCGCGAGGTGCTCGCTTAGGATGATGCCCGTCGGGAGCAGGCCGCGTCTTGGGAACAGGTGAGGGCTCTGCGGCTTTTTGCGCAGTTTGGTATAGTTTGCCCGGATGCGCCGTAAGGCGTCCTTTGCGGGAGGGCTACCATGGGACTGGGGCCGATGTTGCGCCGGGACTTCCTGAAGCGCTGTGCCGTCGGAGCTGTAGCGCTCAAACCATTGGGCGCGGCGGTTGGGCCGGCAGGAGCGGCATCGCGCGAAAGGGGCGATGCGCGCAGGCCGATCGCCGAGGACATCGCACGCTGGCTCCAGGAACTGCGCTACGAAGAATTGCCGGCACAGGTCGTCGAACGCGCCAAACGCGTGACTCTCGATACGATCGGTTGCGCGCTCGGCGCGCTCGATGGGGAGCCGGTGCGCCAGGCGCGGCGGGTGGTCGCGCTGCAAGGGGGAAATCGGCAGGCGACAATCATCGGTGTTGGCGGCAAGGTTTCCTGCGACCAGGCTACGTTCCTCAATGGCATGGCGCTGCGCTATCTGGACTATAATGATTACATCGCGCTCGGGCGGCCGCATCATGCGAGCATCAATGTCGCTCCGGCCTTGGCCGTTGCCGAGATGCAGCGTGCGAGCGGGAAGGATCTGATACTGGGCTTCGTCGCCGGCTATGAATTGGAGGTTCGACTGCGCGATGCCGTCGCCGCCAAGGAAAAGGAAGGATGGGACGGAACCTCCATACTCGCGCAATATGCCGCCGCGGCGACCGCGGGCAAGCTGTTGCGGCTCGATGGTGCAAGGCTCGCCAATGCCCTCGCCATCGCCGGAAGCAATGCCAATACGCTGGGTGAGGTGCGCCGGGGCGCGGAAATGACGCCCGCCAAAGGTTCAGCCGAGCCGATGGCGGCGAGGAATGGGGTATTTGCCGCGCTCCTGGCCCGCGAGGGGCTGACCTATCCGCTGACCATGCTCGATGGCGTATACGGTTATGGAAACATGGTTCCGGGTGCTCTTGATGAATCCCTGCTGCGCAGCCGCACCGGCGAATTCCAGATTCTCAAGAGCTGCATCAAATTGTGGCCCTGCGTCG
>CAZQLF010000565.1:0-2390 GCA_964594035.1 uncultured Rhodospirillaceae bacterium
CGATGACCGCCTGTATTTCGGCGATCGTGCGCTGCAGTTGCAGGTAGGCCGGCGATCGGCCATCACCACGGGAACTCTGCTCGAAGAGCGAGACCACTTCACGCATTGCGGCCAGCACACTTTCGTGCATCGTTTTGTCGTGCAAAGGCATAAATTTCCTGCACCCATAGCACGACGTCACCGGATTGTAGGGGCAGGCTGGTTGCCCCGACGTGCAGCCGCCAATGCCGGCGATCGGGATGCCGTGAGGCACGCCGGCGATCTGCTGTTCTCCCTTGAGCTGGGCGAGCTCTTCCGGGGAGATGAACCGATCGTGCGCGATCTTTGCCACCCGCCGGTATATATCTGACGCGCCGAGTGCCCGGTTGACCCGTTCCGCGTGAGAGGCTGACGCCGCAAAGTACACCAGTCCCGTCCGTACATCGGAATGCCCCATGAACTCGGCGAGTTCTTCGTGGCTTGCCCCAGCGTCAACGAGGCGTTGGGCTGCCATATGGCGAAGGTCCATCGCGCAAGCGTCATCCCCGATGAGGCGTTCCACGCAGCGGGCGATGCGAGAGCCGGCCTCATGATTGGATCTGACGTCGAAGACGCGATCGCTCGCGTCGCGACCGTGCAAATCTGCATAGGCGACCAGGGCCGTGAACAGCACCGCCCACTCCTGTTTCACACGACGGACCATCGGCCTTTTTCGAAGCCTTCCCCGCTGCTTGGCCATGAGGAACGTGAGGTGAACGGCCGGTTCGCCGCCGGGCTCTGGCTGCCAGACCCGTACATCACGCCTCGTCAGCATCGCGACCTGAATGGGACGCATGGCGAACTGATAGGAACAGAGCACCATCGCGGCCTCGCAAAGCTGGTCGTGCGCGACGCCTGACCAGCCTCGGGCCCTCACGAGGTCCGACGTTTCGTCCAGGTGGCGAACGATCACGGCTTCTTCATCAGCGCTCAGGAAGACATCGCCTGACCGCACACCGGCATATGCATCCGACGCGGGGCCGGGCAGGGCAGCGCTGACATAGGTCAGATAGGACTCGGACCACCCATGCAGGCGATGTCTGCATAGCAGCCGCAGGACCGCCTTAACGAAACGATAGGCATGAACTGGTAACTGACGGGCGCGCAGCGCCATCCATATCGTTGAGATGCGGGTTGGGCCGGCTGCAACAACGCGGTCGACGTCATGCACCTCGAGATGCACCGCTGCGGCCAATACATTGAAGCAAGTCGAGATATGCAAGTCTTCGCCCAGCAGGAAGACCAGTAGATGCTTCTGCAGAGCGCCATAGACAGCAGGATGCCGGCTAAAGTCGAGCCGATACATCCGACCATTGACGTGAAGTCCGAAGATGTCTGTCTGACGGACTGCCGGAATGGAGCGGAGTTGGTCGTCGAAGTCGTCGTAGTAGCGTATCACGGGCGGTAGCTCCGGCAATGACGCCACCATGCTTTCGAGCACCGATGGCTCGGCTTGCCCACGAAGCCGGGATGGGAAGATCCCCAGCATGATCAGCGTCCCTGCGGCAGCGCGCGCAGCACGGCCACACGATCATCGAACGCGTCGCTCCATACGCTCGCGAGTCGGCTTTCAAAGACAGCCCTGGCATAGCGCGAAGGCATGTCCGACTCTTTCGACCATCCGAAGAATGTACGCAGTTTCTGTAGCGCTTCGGGCATCGAGTCGCCTCGCTCGAGCAACTGGTGAAGCCGCAATCCGGCGCACGTGTGTCGAAGGTCGTGGCAGGTGACCGACTTCTTTCCGGTGCGGTCGTACAGCTCCTGCAGCACATCCGTAGGCAACGCTTTCGATATCGTTGTAAAGATCTTCGTCAACGACTCTGTGGAAAGAGGGCCGCCAGTCTGGGCGCTTAACATGAACGAATGCGAAGGCCGGCCCCGGTAATTTTCGCAATAAATCTGCACCAGGCCCGCCGTTGCGTCGCTGACGGGAATTTGCCTGACCGAATGGCGCGTCTTGATGCTGGGCTTCGAGTAACGGCTGTCGCCGCCAACGTCTTCATACTCGTTTTGCCGGACGTTCAGCCAGTACCTTGTCCGGCCAAGTGCGCGGTCATAGCTGCTCTTGATGGCGTCCGCTGGTAGCAGCAAGAGTTCGCCGCGGCGCAGACCCTGATGCAGCATCAACACGAACGCGATGAAGACCCGCCAGCGCGTGTATGCGCGCTGGAAGGGATTGGCATCCGATTCCGGGTCCAGGATCTGATAGAGAGTCTCGACCACGCTGGAGGGCAACGACCGGACGGTCTCGCTGCGAGCACCTTGCCGAATATGAAGCTGGCGGTAAAGCGTTGATAGTCGGTGGATCCGCGCCTCGATCTGTCGCATCTTCGCGTCCGCCGACTTCGACAGCCATGTGACCACCGATGTCA
>CAZQLF010000566.1:0-2378 GCA_964594035.1 uncultured Rhodospirillaceae bacterium
GCACGACGGAAGTGGCAGTGCTTTCGCTGGGTGGTATCGTCTATTCGCGCTCGGTGCGCGTGGGCGGCGACAAGATGGACGAAGCGATCATCGCCTACATCCGCCGCAATCATAATCTTCTCGTCGGCGAAGGCAGTGCCGAGCGAATCAAGAAAGAGATTGGCTCCGCCTGTCCGCCGGAAGATGGCGAAGGCCGCGTGATGGAGATCAAGGGCCGCGATCTGATGAACGGCGTGCCGAAGGAACTTGTCATCACCGAGCGTCAGATCGCCGAGAGTCTCGCCGAACCCGTGGGCGCGATCATCGAAGCGGTGAAGGTCGCACTCGAGCACACCGCACCGGAACTCGCCGCCGACATCGTCGACAAGGGAATCGTTTTGACCGGCGGCGGCGCGCTGCTTAGCAATCTCGATTTCGTTCTGCGGCACTCGACGGGGCTTCCCGTCTCCATCGCCGACGATCCGCTGAGCTGTGTTGCGCTCGGCACCGGCCGCTGCCTCGAGGAAATGAAGACACTGAAGAACGTGCTGATCAGCACTTACTAGCGAGAGTCCGGCGCCGGCGGACTGCAACTTTTGCTAGATACACAAAAAAGCCCTTTGTTCTCCATGCTTTATCCAGTATTCTGAGCGGCGAACGGAAGCGGACCGCCGTTCAAGGCACCGGTCGGGAGGACTGCGGTGAAGTTGCGAGGGGGATCTGCTGTGCGACTCGCCTCAGCGAAGGCGTGGCTGCATCGCGGCACCTTCGTTTTGTTGTTCGGCGCGGCCTTCGCCCTGATGATCCTCGGCAAAACCGATAGTCCGATGGTTGAGCGCGCGCGGGTCAGTGTCGTTGACGCTCTTTCCCCGATCCTCGACGGCCTTGCCAAGCCGATCGCTAGCGCCCGCCAACTCTATGCAAACGCTCAGGATTTCTGGAGCCTGCGGGAGCAGAACGCGGAGCTCAAGGCCGACCAGGAACGCCTGATGCAATGGCAGACGGTGGCCCGCCAGCTTCAGGCCGAAAACGATGTCCTGCGCGGTCTACTGAACCTGGTGCCCGAACCCGGCGCCACCTTCGTGACCGCGCGCGTGGTGGCGGACAACGGCGGCGCCTTCGTTCGCACCGTTCTGGTAACCGCTGGTTTACGCGATGGGGTGCGCAAAGGGTCGGTCGCCATGACCGGCGAAGGCGTTGTCGGGCGGGTCGCCGAGGTTGGCGAGCACTCCGCCCGGATCCTGTTGCTGAGCGACATAAACAGCCGGATTCCCGTGACAATCGAGCGCACCCGCGACCAGGCCATCCTGGCTGGGGATAACTCCGACAACCCGCGGTTGCTTTACCTGCCGCACGGCAATGCGTTGCAACCCGGCGACCGAGTCGTGACGTCGACCGCCGGTGGCGCTTTCCCCACCGGCCTTCCCATCGGCGAGATCATCTCGGTCAATGACGGCGTGCCGGTCGTGCAGCTTTTTGTCGCCTGGGATCGTCTGGAGTATCTGCGGTTGGTCGATTACAAGCTGCCCGGTGTGCTTCAGTCAGGCGCGGGCAAGCTGCAATGACGTTTTCAATTTTCAACCAGCTCGATACATGGGCGCGCAACCTCGCACCCTTTGCGCTGACGATGCTGTCGCTCATCATCGGCAACATGCCGCTGCATCTGCCTTACTTTGTGCCGCTCGGCATCGGCCTGCCGATGATTTCCGTCTACTACTGGGCGATTCATCGTCCGGGCCTGCTGCCGGCACCGGTCGTTTTCTTCATCGGACTCTTTGGCGATCTGATGGGCGCGGCGCCGCTCGGCGTCGGCACGCTGCTGCTGCTGCTGGTCTATGCGATCGCGTTGTCACAGCGCCGGCTTTTCTTCGGCCAGCCATTCCTCGTCGTCTGGTGGGGCTTCATGATGATTGCTGCCGGCGCCATGTCGCTGGGGTGGATTCTCTCCTCCATCGTCGGCGGCGCTGCGTTGGATCCCAAGCCGACGATCTTCGCCTATCTGATGACGCTCGCCCTCTATCCCGCCTTGGGCGATCTGTTCGCCCGCGCCCAGCGCTCGTTCCTGCGTTCCGCCTAAGGGCGTATAATCGCGGGCGATGAAGCAGCCCCAACAAATTCAGCGCACCTTCACGGGGCGTGTCGCCATGCTGGCAGGCGGCCAGGCGGTGCTCCTCGGCGCGCTGGTGGGGCGCATGTACTACCTGCAAGTGATGGAGACTGACCGCTATCGCCTGATGGCGGAGCAGAACCGCGTCAACCTTCGCCTGCTGCCGCCGCTACGCGGCAAGATCGTCGATCGTTTCGGCCGGCCCATCGCCGTGAACGACCCCAATTACCGCGTCGTTGTGGTGCCGGAGCAGACGGGCGATATGCGCGCAACGCTGAGGGCGCTTGCCCGC
>CAZQLF010000567.1:0-2377 GCA_964594035.1 uncultured Rhodospirillaceae bacterium
AGATCCTGTTCCTTGGCACCGCGGCGCATGCGGCCGTCGGCGAGACGGTCGAGCTGATCGGCAGTCTCGACGGGCTCGCCGGCTACAAAGGGCTGGCGAACGCGGTGCTGCGCCGCATGGCGCGAGAGAAGCCCACGACCGATCCCTGGCGCAATTTGCCGGGCTGGCTCAAGGAAAGCTGGATTGCCGCCTATGGCGAACCCAAGACACGGGCCATCGCGGAAGCGCATCTGCACGAGGCGGCGCTTGATCTGTCGCTGAAAGGCGAGGCCGCGGATTGGGCAGAGAGGCTGGGCGGCGACCTTTTAGCGACGGGAACGCTGCGCCTACGCGCCGGCAGCGGACCCGTGGAAACTTTGCCGGGCTACGCTGACGGCGCCTGGTGGGTGCAGGACGCAGCCGCGGCCCTGCCCGCGCGCCTGCTGGGAAATCCGCGCCATGCCATCGATCTCTGCGCGGCACCCGGCGGAAAGACCGCCGAACTGCTCGCCCACGGCAGTGCGGTTACCGCCGTTGATCGCTCGGCCCAGCGCCTGGCGCGGCTACGCCAAAATCTCGAGCGATTGAATCTGAATGCCTCGGTGATCGAAGCCGATGCCGCCACATGGCGGCCGGACGAGCCGGCGGAAGCAGTCCTGCTGGATGCGCCGTGTTCGGCGACCGGCACCATCCGCCGCCATCCCGATTTACCCTGGTTGAAGAAACCCGCCGATCTCGAAAAGCTGACGGCACTGCAGGATCGATTGCTTGCCAATGCGATCACCATGACCCGGCCGGGTGGTCTCATTGTCTACGCCACCTGCTCGCTGCAACCCGAGGAAGGCATCGACCGCATCGAGGCGCTGTTTGCTTCCGGCGCACCGGTGGAGCGTGTGCCGATGGTGGCGGGCGAGCTTGGTGGGCTTGCCGATCTCCTCACGCCCGAAGGCGATATGCGCAGCCTGCCTTTTCATCTGGGCGATAAGGGCGGCATGGATGGGTTCTACGCCGCGCGCCTGAAGAAGCGCTAGGGCCCAACCCTTCTCAATCCGGCCGACCCTTCTCAAATCAAACCCAGCCTGTTAGGTAGGGGCCATGCGCCAGCCCGTGCGAATCGCGCCCTCCATCCTCTCCGCCGACTTCTCCAGGCTGGGCGAGGAAGTGCGCGCCATCGACGCCGCGGGTGCCGATTACATTCATGTCGACGTGATGGATGGCCATTTCGTGCCGAACCTCACCGTCGGGCCGATGGTGGTGAAGGCGCTGCGCCCGCACAGCAGAAAGCCCTTCGACGTGCATCTGATGATCTCGCCCGTCGATCCCTATGTGCATGATTTCGCCGAAGCGGGCGCGGATATCATGACCGTGCATCCGCAAGCCGGGCCCCATCTGCATCGCACCATCCAGCTCATCAAGTCGCTGGGCAAGAAAGCCGGCGTGGCGCTGAACCCGGCCACGCCCGTCGACGCGCTGGATTATGTGTGGGGCGATATCGATCTGGTGCTGGTGATGAGCGTCAATCCGGGCTTCGGCGGCCAGGCCTTTCTGGATTCCCAGCTCGACAAGATTGCCCGGCTGCGCCGGCGCATTGACGAGACCGGCCGCATCATCGATCTCGAGGTCGATGGCGGGATCAATCACGAGACGGCCCGGCGCGCCACCGATGCGGGTGCCGACGTGCTGGTGGCCGGCACCGCGAGCTTTTCCGGCGGGCCGGCCGCCTACGCCGAGAACATCCGCCGGCTGCGGGCCTGATGGCGGGCGCCCGCTTGCGGCGCCTGAACCGGCTGCTGCGCCTGCCGCCCGGCCAGCTGAGCGAGCGGCTGATCCAGCGCACGCTCAACCCGCTCTATGCCACAGGCCTTTATGCCCATACCCTCCCCGGCCGCGGCGACGGCGCCGTCCAGCCGGTGGGCGCCGATTCCTGGCCGGGCGATGCCGTGCGCGGCCGCGAGATCGCCGAAGGCGTCTTCCGTCTTGCCGGACAGACGATCCGCGAGCCCGCTCCGCTGGGCCGGCCCGTCGGTGCCGATGAAGCGTGGCGATCCTCCTTCAACAGTTTTGCCTGGCTCGAGGATTTGATGGCGCTGGGCGCCGGTGCGGCCCCCATCGCGCGCGCCTTTGTCGAACGCTGGATCGCCGAGAACGCAAACTGGGAAAGTATCGCCTGGCGGCCCGACGTCCTCGGCCGGCGGCTGTCGCACTGGCTTGCGGAGCCGGCGCTGGTCGAGGTCACCGGCAAAGTCGAAAGCCGCAACCGCCTGTTCGTCTCAGCCAATCGCCAGGCCCGCCATCTGTCGCGCGTGCTGCCGGGCGGGCTTTCCGGTTCGGCCCTGCTCGCCGGCATCAAGGGGCTGATCTATGCGGGCCTCGGACTCACTGGCGGGACGAAATATCT
>CAZQLF010000568.1:0-2376 GCA_964594035.1 uncultured Rhodospirillaceae bacterium
CCAACACCGACAAGCTGAAGGGCCAGGCGCCCGATACCGCCGGGTTGCTGCGCGCCGACGCCAACGATCCCTCGACCCTGACGCGCTTCGATGCGGCCGGCGGTGCCAATGGCTTGCTCGCGAAGCTGCAGCCACTGCTCGACGGAGATTCGGACTACGTGGCCCCAAACGCCGATCTACAGCGGATCGACCTGCCGCCCGCTCTCGACGCCGCCGTGCGCAGCGGCGACCGCGCCGCCCTGGGCCCGGCGCTGAAGGGCGCCGTGCCGATCGCAACACCGAAAGGCTCGGTCACTCTTTTTGCCATTGCCGTCATTCCGCCCGGCTTTTCGATAGACGCGCCGGCCATCGAATACTGGGCCGAGAACCAGACGGACGTCACGGTTCAGAACTTCCTGCGCCGCGCTCTTCAGGATGAATTGCGGCTGCAGACGGCAGCCCAGCTGCGCCTCGACCCGCCGGCGGTTCACCGCCTGCTGGACACATCCGTGCTGCTGGTGCGCTTCAACCCGGCCAGCGCCGATGCCAAGAGCGCCATCAGCAAGGGCGACATCCTGCGGGTGTTCCTGCCGTTTGCCCTCACGCTGTTGCTTGTGGTGGCGATCCTTTCCATCTCCAGCATGCTGCTGATGGCGGTGATCGAGGAAAAATCGAGCCGGGTGATCGAGTTGATCCTCGCCTCCACCAGCGCCTACCGGCTGATGGCGGGCAAGCTGCTGGGTGCCGCCGGAGCGGCCGTCATCCTTATGATCGGCTGGGTGTTTGGCGCGGGCGGTGCGCTCTCGATGCTGAGCCACTCCCCCATGGGCGAGGTCGCCACGGCCCTCGTCCAGGCCCATGCACTGGATGATCTTCCGGCCATGCTGCTTTGCTTCGTCTGCGGCCTCGCCATTCACACCACAATCTTTCTCGGCGTCGGCGCCATGGCACGCAGCTTCCAGGAGGCGCAGTCCTATCTGGGCCCGCTGTTGTTCGTCCTCTTCGCTCCGCTGGGGTTCGTGACCCTCGTCTATAACGAGCCCAACGGCTTTATCGCCACGGCGCTGAGCTTCAGCCCGCTGCACGCGCCCTTTTTCCTGATGATGCGACTGCCGGATCACCCGCCGCCCGTTTCCACCACCATCGCCTTCGTCTGGATGGTGATTTGCACGATTGCCATCCTGCGGCTAATGGTGCTGGGGTTCACCCGCTTCATTCTGCCGGGCGAACGGGCGCCGTTGGTCCCGGGGCTGTGGCGGCGGTTTCGCCCCGGCACTCACCAGGCCTAAGCCGCCGGCCCTGTTCGCCGATGCGCCGGCCGTTGATCCTGTTCTACAACTCCCTCTTCGGCATCTATCCGGACACGGCCGGGCTTTCCTGCGAGTTCACCAACGACCCCTCCCGCGTGGCGGAGGCCGATGCCGTCATCTTTCACCTGCCAACCTGCCGGAACATCTGGGAAGCGCGCAAATATCCGGGCCAACTCTGGGTTGCCTGGAGTCAGGAAAGCGACGTCAACGTACGGGCTCTGCGCCGTCCGCGCTTCATGAGCCATTTCGAGCTGAGCGCAACATATCGGCGCGACAGCGACGTCTGGGTTTCCTATCTGCCGACGATGCCGGAGCGGATGTTAGCGCCGCCGCCCGCCAAGACGGAGCCGGCGCCGGCTGCCTTGTTCCTCTCCTCGACCCACGACCGCAGCCAGCGCAATCGCTACCTGCACGAACTGATGCGCCGCATGCGGGTCGACTCATATGGCCGCCTGGTGCGAAACCGGCAAATCGAGGAACCCGATCTCGGCCATCAGACCAAGCTCGCGGTCATCGCCCGCTACAAGTTCTGTCTCAGCTTCGAGAACTCCATCGCGCCCGACTACGTGACGGAGAAGTTCTTCGAGCCCCTGCTCGCCGGCACCGTGCCGGTCTATCGTGGCGCGCCGAACATCGCCGCGTTCGCGCCTGGGCCGAAGAGCTATATCGATGCGAACGACTTCCGCGGGCCCGCCGAGCTGGCGGCGTATCTGAACCACCTGGCCGGTGACGCGAAGGCCTATGGCGAACACCTGCAATGGAAGCAGGCAGGCTTCAGCCCAGCTTTCCGTGCCCTGCTCGAGGCAAACAGGCTGAACGCGCTTTGCCGCCTCTGCGCCATTGCGCAGGAGCGCATGTCGACAAAAGGGGGTGACGGTTACTCAAGACCGTTCCGCCTCCGGCAGTGGCACCCGGCTGAACTTCGCCGGCGTTGGCGAAGGCCCCAGTTGGCATGAAAAGCCGGGGTGAGAACCGGGCCTGCCGTTGCACGCGTGCAACGGCCCTGGTGAATTTTGCGCAAGAATCTCACAAGCCGCTTGTTGCGACTCGGGGTGGGTGATACTACATCGCGCACAAGACGCACACG
>CAZQLF010000569.1:0-2371 GCA_964594035.1 uncultured Rhodospirillaceae bacterium
AATCGATCAGCGAGACATTGGGCGTGGGCACGCGGATCGAGGTGCCGTCGAGCTTTCCGGCCAGTTCCGGCAGCACGAGCCCGACGGCCTTGGCAGCACCCGTCGTGGTCGGGATCATCGACAGTGCCGCGGCACGCGCCCGGTAGAGATCCTTGTGCAGGGTATCCAGCACCGGCTGGTCGCCGGTGTAGCTGTGCACCGTGGTCATGAAGCCATGCTCGATGCCGAACGCCTTGTGCATGACATGGGCGACGGGCGCCAGGCAGTTGGTGGTGCACGAGGCGTTGGAGACGATGGTGTGGCCCTTCTCCAGTTTGGTGTGGTTCACGCCATAGACGACGGTGAGATCGGCGTTGGTGGCAGGAGCCGAAATCAGCACGCGCTTGGCGCCGGCCTTGAGATGGGCTGCAGCCTTTTCCCTGTCGGTGAAGATGCCGGTGCATTCCAGCGCCACATCGACCTTCAACTCGGCCCAGGGCAATTTTGAAGGATCGCGCTCGGCGGTCACCTTCATCCAGCCGCGGCCGGCATCGATGGCGCCTTCCCTGGTCTTCACTTCTCCCGGGAACTTGCCGTGCACCGTGTCGAAGCGCAGCAGATGGGCGTTGGTCTCCACCGGGCCCAGATCGTTGATGGCGACGACCTCGATGTCCTTGCGGGCGCTTTCCAAGATGCCGCGAAGCACAAGCCGGCCGATGCGGCCGAAGCCGTTGATGGCAACCCGAACGCTCATAATTCGTCTTTCCCTCTACAGTCTCTTCTTCACCAGGGCCGCAACAGCCTCGGCGGTGATTCCGAAATGCTTGAACACATCGCCGGCGGGTGCCGACGCACCGTAGCTGCGCATGCCGACAACCGCGTCCTGCGTGCCCACATAGCGCTCCCAGCCAAAGGGCGCGGCTGCTTCCACCGCGACACGGCCACGGGTGCGGCCCAGCACCTTGCGCTTATATGGTTCCGGCTGCGCGTCGAACAATTCCCAGCAGGGCATGGAAACGACCGCGGCACCGACGCCTTCTTTTTGCAGCAGCTCGCGCGCGGCCATGGCGAGCGATACTTCGGAGCCGGTGGCGAAGATCGTCGCCTGGCGGCGGCCTTCGGCGCGGGCCAGGATGTAGCCGCCCAGCGCCGAGAGATTCTCCTTGCCGTATTTCAGGCGAAGCGCCGGCAGCCCTTGCCGGGTCAGCACCAGGATCGAGGGGCGGTGACGCTCCTGCAGAGCCTTGGCCCAGCATTCGACTGTCTCCACCGTGTCGGCGGGGCGGAAGACCAGCAGATTGGGGACGGCGCGCAGTGCCGCCAGATGCTCGATCGGCTGATGGGTCGGCCCATCCTCGCCGAGGCCGATGGAGTCATGGGTCATCACATAGATAATGCGTTGGCCCATCAGCGCCGATAGGCGGATCGCTGGTTTGCAGTAATCCGTGAAGCAGAAAAAGCTGCCGCCATAGGGGATGAACCCGCCATGAAGTGCGATGCCGTTCATCGCCGCGGCCATGCCGTGCTCGCGCACGCCATAATGGATGTAGCAGCCGGCATAGTTCGGCGGCTCCACCACGCCCATCGGCTTGGTCTTGGTGTTGTTGGAGGGGGTCAGATCCGCGGAGCCGCCCAATAGCTCCGGTAGGATCGGTTGCATGACCTCCAAAAACTTTTGCGAGGATTGCCGCGTGGCGACCTTCGGTGCCTCCGCGACGATGGCCCGCTTCATCCGCGCGAAGGTGGAATCGAATTTCTCGGGCAGCACGCCCTGCTGGCGGCGGTCGAACTCCTCGCGGTCGGCATGGGTCGCATGCCGGCGTTCCCACGCCTCGCGATGGGCTGCACCCCGCGCGCCAAAGCGCCGCCATACGGACATGATCGGATCCGGCACGACGAAGGGCTCGTAGGGCCAGCCGAGCTTCACCCGGGCGCCGGCAACTTCTTCCTTGCCGAGCGGGGAGCCATGGGTTGCTGCCGTGCCTTCCTTGGTCGGGGCGCCATAGCCGATGATGGTGCGACACGCGATCATGGACGGGCGGTCGGAGGATTGCGCGCGCTCCAGAGCCGCGGCGACCGCGGCCTGGTCCAGGCCGTCGACGCGCTCGGCATTCCAGCCATGAGCCTTGAAGCGCTCGATCTGGTCGTCGTTGACCGCGAGCTCCGTCGGCCCGTCGATCGAAACGTGGTTGTCGTCCCACAAGCAGATCAGCTTGTTCAGCTTCATGTGGCCGGCGAGCGACATCGCCTCGTGGCTGATGCCCTCCATCAGGCAGCCATCGCCGCAAAGGACATAGGTCCTGTGATCGACGAGGTCCGTGCCGAACTCCGCTTCCAGGATGCGCTCGGCCAGCGCCATGCCGACAGCGTTGCCAAGGCCCTGGCCCAGCGG
>CAZQLF010000570.1:0-2370 GCA_964594035.1 uncultured Rhodospirillaceae bacterium
CGGTGGAGGTTTTGGAGGGGGAGGTTTCGGAGGATGGACCGGTATGGGTTATGGGAAGGGTTGCCGCCGCTTCTTCCGACCGTCCGCGGGCTTTCCATGGCCCGGCGGGATAAGTCAAGGCGACCTTGGCCCGCATCTGGTGCTTGGTTGATTCTCCGGCGCCAAGCAGTTTGATTCGAGGGCGTGCCAGAGCCCTGGCGATCTCCGGCCGCGCCACGATCACTGCGCCACCGCCGTCACTGACAACGCATGAATCCAGGCGGTGCAGCGGGTCCGCGATCATTGGCGAGGCCACTACGTCGTCCACCGAGACAACATTGCGCAGCATGGCGTTTGGGTTGTACTGCGCATGGTGCGACGCGGCGACCTTGACCCATGCCAACTGCTCGCTGGTGGTGCCGAACTCATGCATATGCCGCATGGCACACATGGCGTACAGGTTCAGCGTGACTGGGCTGTATGGCATTTCATATGGCGCCTCCGGCATGTTGACGCCGCGTACGCGGACCTGCGTGCCGGAAATACCCTCTGAATTCGGCCTGCCGGCAAGGGTGATAAGCGCCACATTGCACTTTCCTGCCGCAATCGCTTCGGCCGCGTGGGCGACATGCGCCAGGTACGAGCATCCCCCCATGTCCGTCGAATCCACATGCCTGAGCCGGTTCAGGTTCAGGTAATTGGCCATTGACCAGACATTCGCGCCGGGTGCGTCTCCGGCACAGAAAAAGCCGTCGATGTCATCCCGTGACAGACCAGCGTCTTCAATCGCGCCCTTGGCGACTTCCGCATGGAGCTGCGCCACCGAGTGCTCCGGCGCTTTGCGCAAGGGGTGTTCGTACGCCCCGATGATGTAAGCCTTGCCTTTGATTGTCATGCCGAGTCTCCCTTGCGGTCCGTCACCGGACATCCTGCGTCACTGGACAACCGCCTTTCGGTTTCATACACTGGAATCGATGCTAGTGATCAGAACCCATGATATCATCGCTTCCAAGGTTGTGGGAAACCTGAAAGACATCGGTGCAGGGCCGTCATGGCTCGTTTTGTGATTCCAGGGGGCGCTGTTCAGAAACAGTTCCCTATGGGCCGGGCCCGTTATGGGCAGGTGCGAAGAAAGGAGTAGGACCATGGAGAACCAGCTACACGAGAGCGTTGACCATTCGGGTGCAAGTGCCATCGTCGCCGAGTTCAAGGTTTGGCAATGCGTGCTTTGCGGTTTCGTCTACGACGAAGCGATGGGAATGCCCGACGAAGGCATCGCAGCGGGTACGCGCTGGGCTGACATTCCTGACGACTGGATGTGCCCGGAGTGTTCAGTGGGCAAGAGCGATTTCGAGATGGTCGAGGTGTAGGGCAACAGAAGTCGACGCGTTCGAGGCGGGATCGCAAGGGAGCAGGCGAAATGGGAATGGGCGGAATGTCCCTGCGCGGGTTGATGGAAAAGTGGTTCGGGCCAGAGGCAGCGAACATTGCGCGCGTCACCCGCATGCGCGACGACGTGAGCCAACGCGGCTATGTGCAGGTCGAGGTTGAACGAGCTTCCGGGGCACTGTCCCTGCTGTTCTTCCGCCACGCCGACGGCTCCTGGTGCGTGTTTCCTCCGTGCGACCGCGGCGGACGGCAGGCGTGAGGGTGAGATCCTGGCAGCCGCGCGCGGCGCCATGACGGAGAATTGGATGATTGACGTATTAGTGATAGGAGGCGGCAATGCCGCGCTCTGCGCAGCACTGATGGCGCGCGAAGCCGGGGCTTCGGTATTGCTGCTGGAGTCTGCGCCGCGTGTGTGGCGTGGTGGCAACTCGCAACACACCCGCAATCTGCGCTGCATGCATGATGCACCACAGGACGTGCTGGTCGACGCCTATCCGGAAGACGAGTACTGGCAGGACCTGCTCAAGGTGACAGGCGGCATCACCGATGAACACCTGGCACGGCTGGTAATCCGTGCCTCGTCGACATGCCGGCCGTGGATGCGCAAGCATGGCGTGCGCTTCCAGCCACCGCTGTCTGGCGCGTTGCACGTCGCTCGCACGAACGCCTTCTTCATGGGCGGCGGCAAGGCGCTGGTCAATGCCTATTACCGCAGCGCCGAAGCCATGGGGGTGCAGATCCAATATGAAACGCCGGTCGATGCGATCGAGATGGATGGCGACCGTTTCGTCGCGGCGCGCAGTGGCAACCAGCGCTTCACCGCGCGCACTTGCGTGCTGGCCGCGGGCGGCTTCGAGTCGAATCGCGAATGGTTGCGCGAAGCCTGGGGCCAGAACGAGCGCGGCGAATGGCCGGCCGACAACTTCCTGATCCGTGGCACGCGTTTTAACCAGGGCGTGCTGCTGCGGCACATGATCGAAGCCGGCGCCGATGCCATCGGCG
>CAZQLF010000571.1:0-2366 GCA_964594035.1 uncultured Rhodospirillaceae bacterium
TGGCGCCGAGCATATGCTGCTCAGCCGCGCAGTGAGCAACGAGGTAGGCCACAAGCTGCTCGACCTGCTGAAATGGTGGGAAGACTACGCGGCCAGGAACGGCGAATCCCTCGACAACAACCCCTCCCCCGGCAACAAGGCCGGCGGCCTCACCACGATCCTCGAGAAGTCGCTGGGCGCCGCGGCCAAGGGCGGCCATAGCGACATGGTCGACGTCTATCGCTATGCCGAGCCGGTCACGAAGCACGGCTTCGTCTTCATGGATACGCCGGGCGACGATCCGGTCTCGGTGACGGGTCAGGTTGCCGGCGGCGCCAACCTGATCTGCTTTACCACCGGCCGCGGCTCCTGCTTCGGCTGCAAGCCCTCGCCCAGCCTGAAGCTCGCCACCAACACGCCCATGTACAACCACATGGCCGAGGATATGGACATCAATTGTGGCGAAGTCCTCGATGGTTCAGCCAGCGTCGAGGAGATGGGCCAGCGCATCTTCGAACTGATCCTCGCCACGGCCTCCGGGCAGCGCAGCAAGAGCGAGGAACTCGGCTACGGCGAGGACGAGTTCGCCCCCTGGCACCTGGGCGCGACGCTTTAGGAATCAGGGTTGAGAGCCGGACCGGGGGTTCCAGATGATCTCCCACAGATGTCCGTCGGGATCACGGAAGTAGCCCGAGTAAATGCCCCACGGCCGGTCATGCGGCCGATCCGTGATGGTGGCGCCGGCAGCTTCGGCCTGTGAGAGAAGGCTATCGACCTCGTCCCTGCGTGCGACCAGATGGCCAATGCTGAACTCGCCCGGCTTCGGCAGCCCAAGGCCGATATTTGCATCCTTCGCCAGTTCAGTGCGGGGGTAGAGCGCCAGAATCAGGCCGCCGCGAAGTTCGAACATCACAACGGCCCCCGCGGGCGTCACGTCGTCGCCGGCGAACTCGGTCGCGATTATGCCGCGCGAATGGAGACCAAGCCCTTCGCGATAGAACGCGAGCGCACGCTCCAGATTTGCGACGGCGAGTGTGATTACATCGATATGTGCGTCCATCGCTTGTCCCTCACCTGCTGCATTCAATGCGCTGAACGAGCTCCCGTTCCGCGAAGCGACGAGGTCGCACCGACCAGAACCGAAACTGAAGTGTTTCTACCGCCCGGCGATGATGGATTGCCGGCGTACGCGGCGCTCGATGATGGTCTGCAGCACAACGGAGAGCACAATCACCAGCCCGAAGCAGAGCTGCGTGTAGAACGCGTTGATGCCGGCGGAGACGATACCGGCATTGATCGCCCCAATGATGTAGGAGGCGACCAGCGTTCCGGTGATCGATCCGGTACCGCCGAACACCGACGTGCCGCCGAGGAACACGGAGGCGATACTGTTGAGCAGGAAGCCGTCGCCGGTGGTCGGCCAGAAATAGGAGCCATAGAACGACGTCATCATGCCGGCGAAAACGGCGACGATACCCACCAGCATGAAAGAGCGCGTCTTGATCTTCACCGAATTGACGCCCATCAGCCTGGCGCTGGTCGGATTGTCGCCGACCAGGAACACATGGGCGCCGAAGCGCGTGCGGTTTAGCAGGAACCAGAACAGGATGGCGATCAGCACCGTCCAAATGGATTCGATCGGCACGCCCATGGGCTGCGCGGTAAAGACCGCCGAGAGAACTGGGAATTGGTCGGCTGTCAGCGGAACGCCGGTGCCGTTCATCAGCACCAGCTCGATGCCACGATAGAGAAACTGTGTGCCAATGGTGATGACGAGCGAAGGAATGTTCAGCCGCGAGACCAGCGCGCCGTTGACCCATCCGCAGGCGGCACCCGTCGCGAGGCCCGCGACCATCGCAAGCCATTGCGGCACATCGGCCTTCACCAGCAGGCAGAACACCGCCGTGCCCAGTGCCATGACCGAGGGGAATGACAGGTCGATCTCGCCCGTGATCACCACGAAGGTGAGCGAGAGCGCGATCAGGCCAAACAGCGGGGTCGTCTCGGCGAACGCCCGGTAGATGTCGAAATCGAGAAAGACACGAGGGGCGGCGGCAACGAAAGCCAGCCACATGGCAATGCCCACGCCCATGATGCCGAGCTGCGAACCGTAGCGGCGCAGGAATGAGGGCGGCGCGACGCGATTGTCGGCCGGTTTGGCGCGGTTGGCGGTGCCGACGCTCATCGGTTCAATCCAGCGAGCCGGAGCGGGCGACGCGATAAAGCCGCTCGATCAGGTCGTCCATCGAGATATCCGTCTTGTCATAGACGCCGGCGACACGGCCGCGGTCGAGCACATAGAGCCGGTCGACCACCGGATAAACGTGGAAGATGTTGTGGTCGATGAAAATGGCCGACTTGCCGGCGCGCTTGATGTTGCTGACGAA
>CAZQLF010000572.1:0-2328 GCA_964594035.1 uncultured Rhodospirillaceae bacterium
CGTACGAAATTCCACGCACACTACGATCAATATTCGCCGCTAGGCAAGCGACGCGCTTTTCTGCTTACTCTTTTGTCGCTTGGACAAAAGAGTAAGTCGCCGGCTACGCCGGCGAAACAGCGGCGCCCGCCAAGAGCGACACCCTAGTCATTCACCCCATAATCCGAACGCGTCGCGAACGAAACAGAAAGGCTTCCCGCCCCATCGCAACGCCCACACGTCAATCCAGAAGAAAGCCCACAAAACGGATGATTCCAAAATGCAACGTTCGTGTGGAAGCGCACCGATTATCCCCTGTGGCTTAGGTCAAATAGGCGACACACACGGGTAAAAAACCCGCCACGGGAGCGCAAGCATGAAAACAGCCATACGTACCATCCTTTCGGAAGTCGCCCGGCTCGATGTACCGGTGGAGTCGTTGGACGATCAGGCCGACCTGTATGCGGCGGGACTTTCGTCGCTGGCCACCGTGCACGTCATGCTCGCGATGGAGAACCAGTTCGGCATCGAGATCCCCGATCATCTGCTGACCCGCCAGCTGTTCCGCAGCATCAGCTCGCTGGCCGCCGCGGCCGAGCAGATCAAGCAAGAGCAGGAGGCCGCATGAAGCCCGTCCTGGCCAGCGTGGAGCTGGCGCATCCGCTGCCGGATGTCATGGATGCTTCCCATTGGCTGGCCGCTGCGCAACTGGCGGTGCCCGAGGCGGCCCGGTATGCGGATCAGGTCGACGGCGACGCACGCTTTCCGCATGAAGCCTTTGCCGTACTGCGCGAGCAGAAATTTCTCGGTGCCATGGTGCCGGTTGCCTTCGGCGGAGGCGGTGCGTCGCTCGACACCGTCGCCGGGGTTTGCCGCATCCTTGGCGGCGCATGTGCGTCGACGGGGATGATCTACGCCATGCATCAGATCCAGGTGGCGTGCCTGGTCAACCATGCAAGCCACAGCGCATGGCATGCGCAGTTGCTGCGCCGCCTTGCCGATGAACAATTGCTGCTGGCCTCGGCCACATCCGAAGAGGCCATCGGCGGCGCCTTGCGCAACAGCGGCTGCGCCGTCAACGTCGACGGCGCCAGCCTGCACCTGCTCAAGATGGCGCCGACCATCTCCTACGGCGCGCACGCGGACGGCATTCTCGTGACCGCACGGCGCAGTCCCGATGCGTCACCGTCGGACCAGGTCATGGTCAGCGTGCTCAAGCCTGATTACGCGCTGGAAAGCCTGTCCACGTGGGACACGCTGGGCATGCGGGGCACCTGCAGCAATGGCTTCCGGCTGGAGGCCCGTGGCCATACCGACCAGATTCTCCCGGTGCCGTTCGGCGAGATTGCCGACGCCACCATGACCCCGGTTTCGCACATCCTGTGGTCCGCATTGTGGACCGGCATCGCGGCGGATGCCGTCCATCGCGCCAAGTCGCTGTTCCAGGGCCAGGCCCGCGCACGCCCCGGTACGCTGCCGCCATCGGCCACGCGTGTGGCGCAAGCCGTGGCCATCATCCAGATGCTGGAAGGCCGGCTGGAACTCGCGTTGACTCACCAGCGCGAACGCAAGGACGGCCAGAGCATGTCGGCGATCTTCAATCTCGCGGCGGAGATGAACGGACTGAAGACGAGCGTGTCGGAGATGGCGCTGGAAGCCGTGCATATCGCGATGCTCGTATGCGGCATGGCCGGCTACAAGCATGGCACGCCCTTCAGCCTGGGCCGCCACCTGCGGGACCTGTGGTCCGCGCCGCTCATGATCAACAACGACCGCATCCTGACCAATACCGCCAACCTGCTGCTGGCGGACCGGTCCGCGTAAGGAGCCGACATGGAAAACGCCAGCAATGCTTACGTGCCGGACGACGAATCGCCGGCCGCTTCCGGTAGTGGCTATACCGCATCCAGGCCGGACCCCGACGCCGGCCGCCGCGCCTATCGGCAGGCACTGATCGACGCGCGGGTGCTGTACCCCAGCGCGGTCGACGGCATCTATGGCCGCAGCGGCCTGTTCGAGAGCATCGCGGACGGCCTGAACGGCGCCATCAGCCGGCTCGGCGCCGATCAGCATGCAGAGGTGATGCGCTTTCCGCCCGCCATGCCGCGCCAGGATTTCGAAGCCAGCGAGTACCTCAAGAGCTTTCCGCAACTGGCGGGTACGGTGCATTGCTTCTGCGGCAGCGACCGCGACCACCACCGTTTGCTGGCCCGGCTGGAGCAAGGCGAGGAATGGGCCGACCAGCAGCGCCCGACGGATGTCGTGCTCGCGCCCGCGGCATGCTACCCGGTGTATCCGGTAATAGCCGCGCGTGGGCCCCTGGCCGCCGACGGCATCGTGGTTGACGTT
>CAZQLF010000573.1:0-2290 GCA_964594035.1 uncultured Rhodospirillaceae bacterium
TCATCCGCAAGACCCAGCCCAAAGGCCCCTATCTGCTGGCGGGTCACTGCGCCGGCGGCCTGATCGCCTATGAAATGGCCCAGCGTCTCACCAGGGAAGGCGAGGATGTCGCGGCCGTGATCATGATCGATCCCGATTGGCATCCCCATGCCGTGCCCTGGCTGCATTGGCGCAATCCATCGGCCCCGCATATCCGGCTCTGGCGCCATCTGTTGCGTGCCTATTGGTACGCGCCCCTGCGGCTGCGCCGGATGATCGCCCTCCTGCGCGGCCGCGCGGTGAAGGAGGTGCCGGAGATGGCCGGGAACCAACGACATCACCGCGACGCCGTCATCGCCGGGATCCGGGCGGCGTTTGCGGCATATCGGCCCCGTCACTATGACGGCAAGGTCTTCGTCATCACCTCGGCCGAGCGCCGCCGGCGTGTTTCCAAACCCAGGACAGGCTGGGGCTTCTGGGCGCCCCAGACCGGGTTCGTCACGATTGCCGCCTCTCATGACGAGTTCTTTGTCGGTGCCCTGCCGGAAGTGGCAGGCGCGGTCGAGCAGATCCTTGCTTCCCTTCAGCCGGAGCGGCCGCTCGAGCGCAACGCCGCCGAATAGTTATTTCTGCTTTCGGGGACAATAGAAGCTGGCGCGGCCCGACTGCACGATGCGTTTGATGCCGCCCGTTTTCTCGGGGTTGCAGCTGCAGCCCCGGCAGCGCAGGCCCTCGCGCTCATAAACCCGCCAGCGCTTCTGGAAATATCCCAGCTCGCCATCGGTCTGCACATAGTCGCGCAGTGAGGAGCCGCCGGCGGCAATTGCCTCGTTCAGGACCACGCGCACCATGCGGGCAAGCTTGTCCGCCCGCTCGCCCTGCACCGCGCGGGCAAACCGCTTGGGCGAGATGCCGGCCCGGAACAAGGCTTCCGAAGCATAGATATTGCCAATGCCGGCCACCACACGCTGGTCGAGCAGTGCCGCCTTGATTGGCGTGCGCTTGCCTTTGAGCGAGAGGGCGAGGCGCTTGCCGGTGAAATCCATACCCAGCGGTTCCGGCCCCAATCCCTTCAGCAAGTCGTGCTCGCTCAGCTCATCTTCGGTGGTCAGATCCATGAGCCCGAAGCGCCGCGCGTCGTTGAATCGCAGCACCGTGCCGTCATCAGCATAAAACACGACGTGGTCATGGGTTTCGAGCACGGGCTCGTCCTGGCTCAGCAGCATGCGGCCCGTCATGCCCAGATGGCAGAGCAGCACCTGGCGGTCGTCGAAATGCATCAGGATGTATTTGGCCCGCCGATCGATGCGCCCGATCCGCCGTCCGGTCAGGCGCTGGGTGAAATGGGCGGGTAGGGGCCGGCGCAGATCGGGCCGGCGCTGCACAACCCGGGTCAGGACATGACCCTGCAGGCGCAAGGCAAGGCCCCGGCAAATGGTTTCAACTTCAGGGAGTTCCGGCATGGCGCCGCAACGTAGCGTGTTGCAGGGCAGCGCGCTATGTTCCGGCCATGGACGAAGACAAGGCCTGGTTCGGCTTTCGCCGCGTGGAGGCGAAGGAAAAGTCCGCGCTGGTGCGTGGCGTTTTCGAAAGCGTCGCCAGCCGCTACGACCTGATGAACGACCTGATGTCGGGCGGAATCCACCGGTTGTGGAAGGCCGATCTGATCGACTGGCTGAACCCGCGCGAAGGCGAACTGCTGCTCGACGTGGCGGGGGGCACCGGCGACATTGCGTTTCGCTATCTGGACCGCACCGGCAGGGGCGGGCGCGTGGTCGTCTGCGACCTGACGCCGGCCATGCTGAATGTCGGCCGCGATCGTGCCATCGATCGGGGCATCGTTGCCGGCATCGAATGGGTCGCGGGCGATGCGCAGGCCCTGCCGGTGGCCGACCGCAGCGTGGATGCCTATACGATCGCGTTCGGCCTGCGCAACGTCACCGATATCGATCGGGCGCTGGCGGAGGCCCGCCGCGTGCTGAAGCCCGGCGGGCGCTTCGTCTGCCTCGAATTCAGCCAGGTGATCCTGCCGCTGCTGAAGCAACTCTATGAGCTCTATTCCTTCCGTGTGCTGCCCTGGATGGGCCGCATTGTCGCCGGCGACAAGGAGTCTTATGTCTATCTGGTGGAAAGCATCCGCCGCTTTCCCGCCCAGGCAGCGTTGGTGGAGCGCCTGAAGGCTGCCGGGTTCGGCGAGACCCGCTGTCGCAATCTTTCCGGCGGCCTCGCGGCCCTTCCAACGGGCCGGGGGATTTCAGCCCGTTTCCCGCATCAAGATTTTCGGGGCAAGAGCAGTGGTGTTTCCGCTCCC
>CAZQLF010000574.1:0-2282 GCA_964594035.1 uncultured Rhodospirillaceae bacterium
TGCTGGTGAACCGGGCGATCGGGACAGCCTTCTGCATGCCGATGACGGAGTCATAGTCGCCGCACATGCCGGCATCGGTCATGTAAGCCGTGCCGCCGGTTAGCACATGGGCATCGGCGGTCGGCACATGGGTGTGGGTTCCGACGACGATGCTGACCCGGCCGTCCAGAAAATGTCCCATGGCCATCTTCTCGCTGGTGGCCTCGCCGTGGAAATCCACCAGGATCGCATCGGCATCGCTGCCGAGCTTGCATGTCGCCAGTTGGTCGACAATCACCGAGAAGGGATCGTCGAGGGCATCCATGAACAGGCGGCCCATCAGATTGATCACCATGACGCGCCGGCCGTCCTTCGTCTTGAAGGTGCCATGGCCGTTGCCCGGCGTTCCGATCGGGAAATTCTCAGGCCGCAGCAGACGGGGATGCTGCTTGATGAAGACGAGCGTATCCTTCTGGTCCCAGACATGATTGCCTGTGGTGATGACATCGACCCCGGCGTCATAGAGCTGGTTGCAGATCTGTTCGGTGATGCCGAAACCGCCGGCGGCGTTCTCGCCATTCACCACAATAAAGTCGAGGGACATGTCGCGGCGCAGACGCGGCAGCATCTCGATCGCCACGGCGCGGCCTGAACGTCCGACGAGATCGCCACAAAAAAGGATACGCATGCGCTATGTCACCCGGCGGAAGGCGCATTCCGTCAAAATAGCATCCAGTGGCTGATCGTACTCGGCCCGCGGCACGTCATCGACAAGCTGGCCTTCATAGGCGAAGCCGATGGCAGTGATTTTTGCGCTAGCTCGGAGCTTCACTAGCGTGCGGTCATAGAAGCCACCGCCATAGCCAAGACGATAGCCCTTGAGATCGAAGGCCAGCAGCGGGACCAGCAGGATTGTCGGCACAACCTCCGGCGCCGTCGGCTCTGGCACTTCGGTCTTGAACCCGCCGGGAATGAATCGCGTCTCCGGCGTCCAGTCGCGGAAGATCAGCGGCGCACCCTTGGCCACAACCACCGGCAGGCCGATGGTGTGGCCAGCCTCCTGAATGCGGTGAATGAGCGGGCGCGGGTCGAGTTCGTCGCCCATCGGCCAATAGGCCGAGACGATCGCACCCTCGGGCAATGTCAGATGCGCGAAGAACCGGTCGGCGGCATGCCTGCCGGCATCCGCCGGTGCATCGGCCGATGCGAGCTCTCGCCGAAGCAGTCCCATCCTGCGGCGGAACGCTGCCTTTTCGTCGATAAGGGAACCGGGTGCCGGTGAAGCGGGCGGAGCCGTCAGAGCCGGTGGCATGTGATAGTCCTCTGTGGCCTGTGGATACAGGTGGGTGCCATGTGCCGGGACCAAGATCCCGGTAGGGACAGCTCCCTCGAGGTTTTTATTGGCCCCAGGGAATATGCGGCCTGTCGGACAAGACAGCGCCCGCCCGGAAGAATCCTAGGCGGCTTCCAACCGCGCAGCAATAGCCTCGACCCGGCTAGCGAGACGCTCGATGGATTCGGCGAGCTTGTCGTCCTCGGCTTCGCTGCGCTCGCCCGCAAGATGCAACAATTCCTTCTTCGCCGCCGTCAGCTCGTCGGAGATCAGCAGTGCGGCCATCAGCAGCAGGCGTGCATCGCCGATCTGGCCGACCGACTGCGCGATCTTGTCGACGCGGCGCGCGAGATCCTGGCCCAGTTCGGTGACCTGGGCTTCCTGACCGTCATCGCAGGCGACGTCATAGCCGCGGTTGTTGACGACGATGTGAACCTTTCCCATCTCAGCTCTCCGCGACGATCTTCAGGCGCTCGATGACAGAATCAAGTCGCGCGGCAACATTGCGCGCCTCGGCTTGCAACGCGGCGTTCTTGCCGCGCAACTCGCGCAGTTCCGACGTCAATCGTCCCTGATCTGCTTCGGCACCCTGGACGCGCGTGGTTGCCGCCACTTCCAATCGGCTGAGCGCGGCATCGATGCGGTCGAGAGCGTGAGCGAGGCGCAAGGAGTCACCTGCGTTTGTCTGATCGAATGCATTTGCAACCTAAGACAACTGCTTAGGCAGAATGCTTGATAGACGGGATCATATGGCTCGCCGACGCGCGCCGTCAACCGAACGCAGTGTCGAGTCGCAGCCGGAACTACGGCCCGACGACTCAGTTGACGGCCCGAGGGGCGAGCGGCATGTTGCGCCGCCACACGGGATGCCATCGGCGTATCTTCGTCGATGTCCCGCCGCCCGAATTTTCGAGGCCGACATGGACACAGCCAATCCCAGCGATGTCAGTCAACGCGATCTCGCCAATGC
>CAZQLF010000575.1:0-2275 GCA_964594035.1 uncultured Rhodospirillaceae bacterium
GCGCCTGTTCGGATCGTTCTCTAGGCGGGTCGCCAAACCGGCGCCTTGGTGGCATCGACACAGGCTCGAGCGGGCTTGCCCGCCACGCGGCGATGGCTCAATCTGCCGCGCGCTAGCGACAAACAGGAAGTGAGGGATGGCATGCTCGCCTATGTGATGGTCGGCTCGAACAACATGAAACGTTCGGCCAAATTCTATGATGCGGCGCTGAAACCGCTCGGCTTCGTCAGGACCACCAGCGATGCCGATAGCTGGCTGGGCTATGGACCCAAGAACGCGCCGAAGAAGTCGGCCTTCTTCGTCACCAAGCCCTACAACAAGAAAAAGGCGAACTTCGGCAACGGCACGATGATCTCCTTCGAGGCGAAGGACCGAAAGGCCGTCGAAGGCTTCCACAGGGCGGCACTGGCAAATGGCGGCACCGACGAGGGCAAGCCCGGCCCGAGACCCGCCGATGGCAAGAACTATGTCGCCTATGCGCGCGATCCCGAGGGCAACAAGGTCTGCGCCTACTGCGCCAAGGCGAAATAAAGCGGGCTGCTCGACCGTTCTTGACTTGTATCGAGCGCGGCAGGCCCCGGCCTCGTTATCCGGGGCCATGCCTGCTACGCTCTCCGGCAACGATCGGACGTGCTTCATGGGCAGTACCGCCGGTAAGGCAGTTTTCGCGATCGCGGCCTTGATGGTCGTGGGTATCTGCGTTCTGCTCAACGCGGATCCCCATTTGTTTGCCGGCAAAGAGAAGGCCGTTTTCCTGCTCATGACGGTGATCGCCGTTACTGGCATGTCGGCCTATTTCGTCGGCGTTAGCACGCGAACCATGGTCGTGTCGCTGGGGCTGATTGCCGGTTCCGTCGCGATCTACGCCGTGTACAGCGGCAGCGGCGATCCCTTTGCCCTGCTGCACCGGCTGACTGCCGGCTACTGAAGGGCCAACCTCGGCCTCACCGGCCGAAAAAACCGTCCATGGCCGGGAACCGGTCGGTCCCGGCGATGCAATTGGCCAAGTAGATCGCCAGGCCCGGATCGCCGGTCCATAGCGAGTGGCGGCCCTGGCCGTAGAGCGCCTTGTCCTGCTCATGCTGGGTGATGGCATGCATGGCGAAGTGGCGCGCCCGTTCGAGCCAGCGTTGCGCCCCGGTCCGGCGGTAAAGCTTGAGGCAGGCGTAGCCGTTTCCCGCCGTGCCATGGCAGAGGCCCGGCCCCTTTGTCAGCGGGCCGGCGCGCCAGGTGAGTTCGCCTGCCGCCAGCAGCAGATCGTCAACGGAGGAATCGGGAAAACCGGCAAGAGAGGTCACGATGCCCGGCGCGCCGTGGCAGTGCTGCAGCAGCAGGGCGTGCCGCCCAGGCCGGTCGCGGCCGATGGATTGCGGCCAGTTCGCTTCGCCATTCTCCAGGATCGCTGTCGCGCGCAGGGATTCGGCCAGACGCTCCGACCAGCGCGACTGTTCGCTGGGCGAGAGCAGGGGCCAGCCGCGGATGACGGCAAAAGCGTTACCGGCGAAGCCATGCACCGCCCCAAGGAACGGTGCCACATGGCCATAGAGATGCTGGACCCAGAGATGGCAGCCGGCCGCTTCCACAAACTCCAGCCGGTCCCACAACAGCCGCGCATCGCGCCGAAAGCGATCGGCCCAAAGATCATCCCCTGTCTGCTCATGCAGCCAGAGTGCGGCCGTCATCGTGCCCGGCGATCCCCACATGAATTCCAGAACAGGGCTGTCGCCGTTCGCATCAATGTGGCGGGCAAGATCTTCGGCGACGGGTTCGATTCCCTGCAGCATGGCGCGCAGCAGCAGGATGCCGGTTCCCGCGGTCAGCAGACCGGGCCCGCCGTCAGTTTCAAAGCGGTCAATCCAGGCCCGGTTGACCCCGTCCAGCGGGGCGCGAAACCGCGTGTACGACGCGGGCCGGTAGAAAGCCTGCTGCATATCTTCCTCGCGCGACCAGGTCAACTTCACCGGCGCGCCCACGGCCTTCGACACCTCCACCGCCTCGCCGATGTAATCCGCCGCCGCGCGCCTGCCGAATCCGCCGCCCATGTAGAGCGTGTGTACTTCGATCTGCTCGGGCTTCAACCCGGTGACGCGCGCCGCGGCAGCAGCCGCCGCCGATTGCCCCTGCGTCGAGGCCCAAACTGTGCATTTATCGGCCCGCACATCGGCGGTGGCGTTCAACGGCACCATTGGTCCGTGAGCCAGGGATGGCACCTGGTAATCGGCCTGCTCGATGTGCGCGATGAGCGTAGGCGCGCTCCACGTGCGGCCGTCGGCGG
>CAZQLF010000576.1:0-2263 GCA_964594035.1 uncultured Rhodospirillaceae bacterium
CCCCGGCCATTCCGAGGGACGATGTCTCCGGCCGCTCCAGCATCGCGGTGAAGTAGCGCCGCGCCGCATCCTCATCGCCGTTGAGCTGCGCGGTTTGGGCCGCCAGCAGCAAGGTCAGCGGCGGATCCTTCAGCATCTTGTTGGCGATTTTGGCCTGGCGCCCGGCCTCCGCCGCGTCGCCCGCCGCCACCGCCGCCATGCCCTGGCTCAAGGCGCGATAACCCTGCTGGCGCTTGCGTTCGGCGTTGAGGCGCGCGAGATCGCGGGGCCCCCGCCACACCAGGCGCCACAGGCGATGCAGCAGGATGGCGATGAACAGCAGGATGAGCAGTGCTGCCAGCAGCACGCCCATGCTGGTATCGACGCGGTGCCCCAGCCAAGTGAAGCTGACATGGCCCGGCCGCTCATGAATCCAGAGCGCAATGGCGGCGAGGATGCCGACCTGGACGAGGTAGAAGAGCGAGCGCCAGAACGTCATTGCCCACCACTGGGGGCACTGCCGCTCCCGGCCGCCAGCGCCGTGATCGCATCGGCCTGCAGCTTGTCGAGTGCCGCTTCCGCATCGAGCCGGGCACGCGCGCTGGTCAACCAGGGTTTTGCGGCATCCGCGATTGGACCGGCGGGCAGGCCCGACAGTTCGCCGGCCGCGCCATCGATATCGCCGGCGTTGACCTTCGCTTCCGCACGGGCCAATCGCGCCAGCGGATCATCGCCCTGCGCGCTTTCGCCTTCGGGGCGAACCGTCACCAACGAGGAGAGCCGCGCCAGCACGCGCTCGCCGAAGCTGGCATCGGGTGCGGCACTCTCGGCGGCCGAGGCGGCGTGGGCGATGGCATCGGCCGCAGCTGGAAAGCTTCCTTCAAGATCGGCCAGCGTGGCCACGCCCTTGTCCGCGCTCGCCTTCAACGTTTCCAGCGAGGGCGACAGCGCCGCCAGAAGCTGCGCATCGCCGGAGGCGAAGGATTGCAGGGCAGCGAGCGCCGGCGCGTAGGGCTTGCCGGATGCTTCCAGGCGCTGAAGCTGGTTGATGGCGAGAGCAACGCCGGCGGCGCTGTTGCCGGATTTGGCGTTCGCGGCGGCCAGTGCCGCGATTGCCTGCTTCAGATTGTCGATATCCCCCGAGGCTGCTTCCGCTGCCTTCAGCCGCTGATCGAAGGCGGCGAGATCGCCCTTCACCTGGGCGAGTGCCGCGGGGTCGATTGCCGCCCCGGCCGGGCGCTGCTCGAGCGCCGTCAACCGCGCGGAAATGCCGGAGAGGTCGGTGGGCTTCAGCTCCGCCACCCGCCCTTCGAGGTCGGAGAGGCGCTGGGGCAGGCTGGCGATCTCCGGCGGCAGGGCGCCCGCCGTCGTGGCGCTCGCGGACTTGAGGGCGGCAATCTCGCCCTGCAGCGCGGTCATGCGATCGCTCACCTGGCCGATATCGGCCGGAACCTTGGGCAATCCCGATACCTGCTGCTCGAGGCTCGCAAGCCGCGTGGACACATCGGAGAGCTGGTGGTTCAGCGCGGCGACGGTGCCGGCATCGGATGTAGCAAGTCCCAGCTGTTCCGGCGCCAGGCGGATGGCGGCAAGCAGGCCTGATCCTGCAATGACCGCACCGATGATGCCGGCCAGAAGAACGGCGCCGATGCTGCTGCGCGGACGCGGTGCTGGTCGCGCCGCGGTGGGTGGCGGGCTCGCCGAGGGTGCCGTGGGGGAGGACGTGTCGCTCATCGCTTTGACTTCCGGTTTGGGTGCCGGCGTGTTGTTGGAAGGAATTCCGGCATTTGATTTTGAAACTGGCTCCGGAATCAACCGGACAGGCTCCGCTGGGGTGCGCGCCCGGTCGATCAGGGCCAGCATAGAGGGAAGATCGGGACGCGTCGCAGTCTCGATCGCCTGCCACGAAAGGTCGCTTGCCGTCGTGGCGACGGCGGGGCTGAGGCAGAGCGCGGTCATGATCCTGCAATCGACGGCGGCATCCCGGGCAAGCGTCACGAATGTTGCCGCCGTGCGCGGCGAAAACAGAACGACCTGGCCGATATCGCCGGTCAGCAGGGCTTCGCGTGCCTGGGGCGTGAGAGCGGCTGCCGTCCGGGACTCATAGAGCATGCGCCGGCGCAGGGTGAATCCGTCCTCAGACAAGAGGCGCGCGAGATCGCCCGCCACGGCGCTGCCCGCGGCGTGGAACAGCGGGCCGCCTTCGGGCTTGAGGCGCTGCTTCGCCAGCGCGGCCAGCGCATTCACATCGCCACCGGCGCTTTCCACCGCGATGAAGCCCGCT
>CAZQLF010000577.1:0-2263 GCA_964594035.1 uncultured Rhodospirillaceae bacterium
GCTCGGCCGCCCCGCCAAGGTCCGGTCAGGATTGACGGTAACATCGACGTCCACGACCAAGTCCTGAGCATCCTTGGCGCCTGCAGGCACACTCCAGCACCTTGCGAGCTGTGCACTCAACGCTGCCAATTCCGACGCCGTCAAATTCGCCGAAATCGGCGCCTGCGCCCCGGTCATCCGCCTTGGTGGGTTCTTCGCCTGCGGCTGCGGCGGCTGATCAGTCGGCTCCTGAATCTTTTGATTGAGGATATTCTTGAGAACCGACGTGAATTCCGGTGTAGCGGGTTTCGGCGGCACTTTCTTGAAATCGACCTTGGGCGGCACGATCAGCGCCGGCACGGCGGTGTCGACCTCCGCCAGCTTGGGCATGTTCTTCAGCTGCGGCTTGACCGTGAAATCCGGCGTCTTCAACTCCGGAACCGCCGCGTCGACGTCGGGGATTTTCGGCGCTGGCTGCGGGTCGGGTTTAGGTTGGGGCTGTTCAGGCTGAGGCTCGGGCTGCGGCGTCGCCTTGGCCTCCGGCGGGGGCGGCGTCGGCGGGGCCGGCTGCTCCTCCTCCGGCTTCTGGACGACCTTGTTCGCCGGAGACACCTTGTTGGTCGTCGTCTCCTTGCCGACCTGGACCAGCTCAACCGAGATCATCGGTGGCAAGTCCTTGGACTTGGGATGGAAATAGGGCAGGCCGAAGATGATCAGCGCCAGGATCAGCGCATGGATGGCGATGGAGAAGGCCAGCCAGGAGCGCATGCTGTCCATCGGTTGCACGGCCGTCACTTGCGCTTGGTCGGGGTTCCGTCCGCCGGGTTGGACACCAGCCCGACCTTGCTATAGCCGGCACCGCCGACGGCGCCCAGAACCTCCATCATCGTGCCCCAGCTGTTGGCACGGTCGCCGCGGATATAGATCTTGGCGTCGTGGTTTTCGTTCGAAATCGCGTTCAGCTTCGGCACCAGCGACGCCAGGTCGACCGGGGCCTCCTGGATGAAGATCTGGCCCTTGGCGTCGATCGAGATTTCCAGCGGCTTGTCATCGCTCTGCGCCAGCGGCGCGGCCTTGCTCTTGGGCAGGTCGACATGGACGCCAGTGGTCAGCAGCGGCGCCGTGACCATGAAGATGATCAGGAGCACCAGCATGACGTCGACCAGCGGCGTCACATTGATCTCGGCCAGCGGCCGATGGCTGCGCCGGCGTCCGCCGCCCCGCGCATGCTGGATGATCCCGCCGGCCATCAGTCCTTGCCTTCGAGGTGCCGCGACAGGATTGCGCTGAACTCAGCCGAGAAACCGTCAAGCCGCTCGCCGTAGCGGCCGATGTCGGAGGCGAACTTGTTGTAGGCCATGACCGCCGGAATGGCGACGACGAGGCCCAGCAGGGTCGACAGCAGCGCCTCGGCGATGCCAGGGGCGACGACCGCCAGGCTGGTATTCTGCTCCGCCGCGATCGAGGTGAAGCTCGACATGATGCCATAGACGGTGCCGGCCAGCCCGACGAAGGTTGCGGTCGAGCCGGCGGTCGCCAGCACGTTCATATATTTCTCGACCTGGGCCATCTCGCGCCCGATCGTCACCGCCATCACACGGTCGACGCGGGTCTGCAGGTTGCCGTAGATGGCGCCGTTGGCCGGCCCCGCGCGCTCGTTCGCCAGCTTCCACTCGCGCATGCCGGCGACGAAGGTCGCGACCATCGGATCGCGCACTTTCTTGGCCACACGCTCATAAAGCGCGTCGAGCGAGCCGCCCGACCAGAAGGCGTCCTCGAACTTCTCGGCCCGCGCATTCAGCGTGCGCAGCCTGATCCATTTCTCCAGCATGATCGCCAGGCTCCAGATCGACCACAGCAACAGGCCGATCATGATCGCCTTGACGACGATATCGGCCTGCATGAACAGGCCGACGACGGAGAAATCGTGCGGCGCCATTCCGGCAGCAGGGACGATCTGGGTGGCTTCGACGGCTTTGGATTCCATCTGCACTGTCTCTGACTGTTATATGGCTTTTATATGGCTGAGCGCGTGCTTCAGAGCCGGGGGCAGCCGTGCCGGCCGGAACTCGCGGTCGATGCAGGCCAGGCGCAGATCGAGCCTGACCAATAGTTTATCGCCGCCGGTTTCGGGCATTGGACGAAAGACCTCCTGCCTGATCTTAAGACTAGCCCCCCCCATGTTGGTTATTCGGGAGCGAACTTCCAACGCGGCGTCGAGTCACGCGGGTTCCATGCATTCCCTCGTGCGCACACGAACCACGAGCAGGTCGCCATGTACCTT
>CAZQLF010000578.1:0-2229 GCA_964594035.1 uncultured Rhodospirillaceae bacterium
CGCCCCACGTGCGCATTCGCGCCGTCGACTGGCCCAAGGTGCTGGAGACGACCCTCAAGGTGGCGCGAAAGTTCGGCCTGGCCGACCGCCTCACGCCCGCGCCTGGTGACCTCCTGGAGGCAGACTTTGGATCCGGCCACCAGATCGCCACCATCGGACATATCCTTCACTCGGAAGGCGCGGAACGCAGCCGCCAGCTGCTGAAACGCACCTTCGAAGCGCTGGCTCCAGGCGGGACGATCGCGATCATGGAATTCCTGCTCGACGACGACCGCCTGGGGCCGCCGCAGCCCCTTATCTTTGCCGTCAATATGCTGGTGTGCACGGAAAACGGCGACGCCTATAGTTTCGCGGAGATTGCCGGATGGCTGCGCGAAGCGGGATTTGCGAACCCCCGGCTGCTGCCGGGGCCCGGGGTCTCGCCGCTGGTGCTGGCGACGAAGCCTTGAGGACGGGTTTGGGTGCCGCAGGCCAGGCCAAACCGGGCATTTCAAGGTAATAATTATAGTTTGCGCGATCGAGGCGCTGTGAAGCGCCGGGGAGCTCTCCCGGGATGCTATATTTTTCCCGCCTTTGCCGGCGGGATCGCTTGCGCGAACTCACCGGCTGCCTTCTGGGAACCGGGTTCGCGCCCTGTTGCTCAGGGCGCGCCTTCCAGCAAGCTGGCATTCGCACTTATATCGTCAACTCTTCTTGATGCTCAGCGTGCCATCGACGGCCAGCTGGGCCGTGTTCCAGGCCAGGCCGTCCGGCAGTTTCGGGAGCTCATATTGGCCGAAGGCGCCTTGCAGCATGCCGGCTTGGAAAAGTTTGAACGTGTCGCCGTCCGCCAGCTTTGAGGCATCGCCAGTCACGGCGAGGGTGCCCTTGAGAAAGATCGACTTGGGGCTTTCCAGGCGGGCGCATTTGGCCGATGTGCCTTCTTTGCCCAAGGCCAGGGAAATCCGTCCGTTCAGCCGCGCACTGTCGCCGACTCGCAAGACATCGGCTTGGGAGCCAAGCACCAGGGCGGCGTCGCGGCCCAAGGTCAGGGAGCCATTGACGATTCCAGGGCCTTTCAAGGTTCCGCTGCTGACCACGACCCTGCCGGTCACGGTGCCCCGCGGCTCAAAGGTCCCCTGCCCCACAATGACGTCGCTATTCAGGACTGCATCCTCCTGCAGCACGACCAGGCCCGAGCCCGCTGGATAGCGAATCGCGGAATTCTTCACCCGGGTGTCGCGCCACGAGGTCTTGATGACTCCCGGCTCATTGACGAACACGGTCGAAAAATTCTGCATTTGATTCGATATAATCATGCCCGCAGCAGTCCCGATATGCAGGATATTAATGGCCTTCGGCGGCGGAGCGACCGGCCCATTGACATGGGAATCGTCGAACCAATAAAGATGAAACACATTGGTGCCGGCGAGGGCGGTGTTCGTCAGCGATCCGGCCGCCCAATTTGCCGTGCTTTCGCCGAAGAGCGCCGCGTCGGCATAGTCGCGCAGCGAACGGCCGAATTGATCACGGTAGGCGTCCGATTTTGCGAGGGCGATGCCGTTCGCGACGGCGGCATAGAATCCCAGAGGCGCCTTGATGATCGTGGCGTCCGAGCCGGGTTGGGAATCGTTCCACCAGACACGGTTGCGAAGGAAGTCGGCCCAGCAAAACTCGACGAAATTAATCTCCCCGCCCGCGGGCGCCTTCTTATTAAATCCGATGATCTTCTTGCCCTGGGCGTCGGTGGCCGACGCCACAATGCCGTCCACCATGCCCCACGCCAGGCTGCGGTAACGGTCGTGCGCCATCGGAATCAGGTTTGAAGCGGCCACGGCCGACGGCGTTGAGGGCATGGCCTTCGCACTGGGCATGACCGGGCCGAGCTTCGCCGCCTCGCCGCCGCCGGCGTGCGCGAGCTGATTACCATCCGTTCCGTATAAATAGGCGTTGTTTTCCTTCACCCGGGCCTGCCACCAGGCGTCTGTCACGGGCTTCGGGCCCGCGGCCGCATCGAAGGCGTTGCCGGCAATGTGGCCGAACACCACCCGCTGCAGCCCCGGCACAATCTCCCGCACGGGACTGAGCGGCGAAAGATACCCGGCCGTCGTATGATGCCCATCCGCGATATAAGGCTCGCCGTCCGGCCCGACCAGCAGCGGCACATTCTTGGACGTCCAGTAGCCCACTAAATTAGTCATGCCCCGCTGGCCGGAATAGTCAAAGACCAGGGTTCCGCCATTGGTTTGG
>CAZQLF010000579.1:0-2216 GCA_964594035.1 uncultured Rhodospirillaceae bacterium
ACCGACAAGCAGCGCATCATCCTGTTCTGCGATGTTGAGCGGCCGATGCGCAGTCGCTTTGCGGCATCGGTCAGCCGCTTCTTTTCCGACCACGTCATGCGCCAGTCGGCGACCAGCAACGAGACCGCCGATCCGGTCGGCTTCTTCAACCGGGCATTCAAGTACGTCTACAAGATCCGGCTGGCCGGCAAGGCGCTGAAGCGCTGGAACCGCAAGGTCTACTATGCGGTCAAATACGCGCTGATGGCGGGAATCCTCGTCCTGATCCTGATCTAGCGGGATTAGTGGACGCTGACCGGCTGCAGATCGTACTGCCGCACGGCCGCCACAGCGAGCGCCAGACTTTCCGTAAAGGCGAGCTGCGTGCCGTCGGCAGCATAGATGCCATAGCCCTTGGTGCCGTCGACGGTCAGCGCGCGGACATAGGCCATGTCCTGCATGCCCAGCATTGCCAGATCCCGTGGCGTGATGGACCGAACGTCGTGGGCGATGTTCATTGTTCTACTCCTTGCGCGAAGCGCCAGCAGATGGGCGCGCAGCGCCGGCGGACGTCGCTTTGGGCGGCGTCACGGCCACGCGGCTTGTGCCGGCGGCGCTGCCGCGAATGGGAATGGTGCGGGTCTGCGGCTCGATTTCGGGCCGCAGGATGTCGATTTCAAGCAGGCCATTGTTGAGCTCGGCCCCGCCGATCTCCAACCCATCGGCCAGTAGGAAGCTGCGCTGGAACTGACGCGCTGCGATCCCGCGATGCAGGAATACGCGGTCGGTTTGCTCCGCCTGCCTGCCGCGAATCGTGAGCTGGTTGGCTTCCAGGGTGATTTCCAGGTCCTCGCGGGCGAACCCTGCGACGGCGAGGGTGATGCGCAGGCGGTCCTCGGCCAGTTGCTCGATGTTATAGGGAGGATAGCTTTCGGCGGCACGGCCGATGCGGTCGAGCGTGCGCTCGAAACGGTCGAACCCCAGAAGCAGCGGGCTGCTGAACAGCGGTACGCGGGTCACATCCTTGCCCCTCCCTTCGAGCGGGCCTTGTTCGACGGCCCCGAAGGGGCGCCGTCCACCCTGAAGTAAGCGGCCCGGAGCCGCCTTTCAAGTGAGGCAGAAGGGCTGCCTTTAACCCGCATTTCTCACAGGGGTCACGATGGCGCTCCATCGCGCAAGCCGGCTGACGCAGCCTGCGGGCTATTTCGCCCGGCCCGTCGGGTTGGGTTGCGCAGGCCGCCCGCGTCGTCGGCAAGCCTCGCCGATGCACCGCCATCGACTTCGGCCTGCCTTCTGGCGGATCGGCTCTGCGCAACAGCCAACGCCACGGCGATCCCCGTGAGAAATGCCGGTTAACTCTCTGCCAGGCGGCGCAGGGCCCGGCGGTCGATCTTGCCGGTGGAAAGCTGGGGAAATTTGGCCAGCACCGTGATGCGAACCGGGCGAGCGTAGGTTGGCAGCCGCCGCCCGCATAGGTGCTTCAGCTCGCCCAGCAGATCGCCTTCGCTTTCACTCAAGACCACCGCCTTGACCTCGAGGTCCGGTTCGCCGGTGGCGATGGCAAGCGCATCGCGCACCAAGGGGTGCAGGCGCAGCACCGCCTCGACCTCGCCGAGATCGAGGCGGTGCCCGCGGATCTTCACCATCTGATCCATGCGGCCCGCGGGATGCAGGATTCCCTCCGTTGAGCGATAAGCGAGGTCGCCGGTGCGGTATGAATCGGCGATGCCCGGCATGCGCTTGGCAGCAGAGAGGGCCGGATCACCCCAATAGCCCGAAGTCGCGCCCGGACTGACAAGGCAGATCTCGCCGATCTCGCCCTCCGGCACCAGGTTGCCCGCGCCATCGCGCAGCGTGAGTTCGACGTAATCGGCGGGAAATCCGAGAGGCAAACGCAGCATGTCCTCCGGCAGAGGCCGCGGCACCGGGAAGTTGGTGATCATGTCGAGCTCGGTTGCGCCATAGTGATTGACGAACTCGACACGCGGGAGTGCCGCCATCACCTTGCGCAGTGTCGCCATGGGCATCGGCTCGCCGTAAAAAGAGATGCGCCGGATCCTTGAGAAGTCGCGCTGCTCCAGCCCGCCGCGCTCGAGCAGCAGGCGCAGTGCCGTGGCGCTGGAGGACCATATCGTCGTGTGTTCGCGTTCCATCACCTCGGCGACGCGCTCGGGGAACATTGCCTCTTTTTCCGGCAGCAGGAAAATGCGCACGCCGCTGACGAGCGGAAACAGCAG
>CAZQLF010000580.1:0-2209 GCA_964594035.1 uncultured Rhodospirillaceae bacterium
TGCAGCGGCACCGCCCACGGGTTGACGACGCGGTGCTGGTAGTGCGTGCCCTCCCAGCGGAACGGCCCCTCGCGCGTCCACGCGGCGACGATAAGGTCGTGCGCTTCCTGGAAGCGTTCGCGGTTGAACGCGGGGTTGACCCCGGCGGCAAGCGATTCCTGACCGCCGCCGCGCACGATGCCGGCGACGAGGCGGCCCTTCGAGATCATGTCGATCATCGACAATTCCTCGGCCAGCCGCACCGGGTTCTCGGCCAGCGGCAGCGGGTTGCCGAGGAGGACGATCTTCGCCTTCTTGGTAACGGCGGCGAGAATCGACGCGAAGACGTTGCATTTGGCCTGCATGCAGAACGGCGCATTGTGATGCTCGTTCAGCATAAAGCCCTCGACGCCCATCTCCTCGGCGTAGATGTAGTGCTCCAAGTATTCGTTATAGAGCCGGCTGCCGGCCACCGGATCGAAGTATTTGTTGGAGAACATCAGCGCGGTATGGCCAACCTCAAGCCCGGTCTGGGCCGGGTAGGTCGACATCGGCTGCTCGGTGAAATACATCACATGCATGCGATTTCCTCCGGCGATTTGATCTGCGGGCCTCCCGACCCGCCCACGGGCGCGACGTCCGCTAATTCTGCTCGATAACCGGGATGCCGAGACGGGCGAGTGCCTCGGGCTGCTCCATGTCGACGCAATGCCCGGCGGCGGCGACGGTCTCAAATCGCGCCTCCCGCAGCGCCCGGGCGTAAAGTTGGCCGGCGCTGCGCGGCACGATCTTGTCGTTGTCGCCCCACACGACAAGCGCCGGCGCCCTGACGCCGCCCAGGAGATGCGGCAAGGTCTGGCTGTACATGTATGGCTTCCAGGCGATGCGAAAACTCATCTCGCGGCAGAGGTCCCAGGCGACAAGCTGGTCGGTCGAGACATCGCCATAGACCCGCGCGAACGCCGCCGCTTCATGAAACCCGGCGCGGGCATAATCGATGTAGCTGACGATCGCCTGGTCAAAGATGTCGCCTTCGGGCGGCTTGACGCCCATCGCTCCAACCAGCACCAGCCGGTGGAAGTCGCGCGGCGCGAGCGCCGCCATCTCGGCTGCCACCCACCCGCCGAAACCGAGCCCGACAAGGCCCGTGTTTTCGACGGCGAGTTCGGCGAGAAGCCATTGATAGAGCGCCGCCAGGTCGCGCGGATGGCGCATCCATTGCGGCCGCTCCGGCACGCCGTAGCCGGGATGGTTCGGCACGATGACATCGAACTTGCTGGCGAGCTGGTCGTAAAACGGCAGGCTTTCGGGCGTACCGATATCGTGGTGGAGCACCAGTACCGGCCGGCCGCTGCCGCTGCGCCGCAAATGCAGCCTGACGTCGCCGAGCTCGATGTCGTGTTCACGCCACCCCGCCATCGCCCTCACCTCTTTTATGAACGCCGTTCAGCCTAGCGTGCCTCTCTCGGCGGCGACAATCGATGATCGAGCATCGCAGGGTTGCGGATCGTAAGGAAGGGAACTGATAAGCCAGGCTATCGATCGCCAACGGCATCCGTTCAACTAAGTACGCATTCGTGCCGCCTTTGGGTGGATTCGGGTCGCCAATCCATCGTATCGTTCCGATTGTCTTCGCGCCGGTTCAAAGGCGATGCCGGCAACCACGGGAGATGGAATTGAGGCGCATTTTGATTTTTGGCGGCATCCTCGCGTCGGCCGCTTTCGGCGGTGGGCCGACAACGGGCCACGCTCAGCAGGCGTCATCGGGCGCCACGACCTGCAGCCAGCAGGCCACATGGGCCCAGAGCGGATGCCCAAACGGGCCTGGGTCGCGCCTGTGCCGCAATAATGTTCAAGACAATCTCGCCGAATGCCTGAAGTCGGGGTTTTGGACTAACCCTTCGACCGGGAACAAAACCGCCCTGAAAAAGGAGTAGATCGACCAACGTGCCGCGGGTGCGTTCGAAGTGAGCGCCGACGGAAGCGTCGGCGCATCCGCCGATTACCGCTAACCCGCCTGACGGGCGGCAGCGGATGTCATGATGCGGCGCTTCAGCCGGCGGATCTCAGGCGACAGTTTGCCGTCGGGCATACCCTTGACAAAGGCGTCGATGCCGCCCTTGAACTCGATCGTGCGGATTGCCGCCGCGGAGAGGCGGATGCGCACCGGCCCAAGCGTGTCGGACAACAGCGATATCGTCTGCAGGTTAGGCAGGAAGCGGCGCTTTGT
>CAZQLF010000581.1:0-2203 GCA_964594035.1 uncultured Rhodospirillaceae bacterium
CCCGCCGGCCGCTGGCGAATATGTGCCCGGTCGCCGTGCGCCGCGATGGCAAACCGTTTCTGGCGCTGGGCGCTTCTGGTGGGCGGCGCATCCTGCCGGCGGTGGCGGAGATCCTTTCCTTCCTGATCGATTACGGCATGGATCTGCAGGCGGCGTTCCACCAGCCCCGATTGGATGAGAGTGCCACCGGCATCGTCACCATCGATGGGCGCCTCGGCGGGGATGTCGACCGGCTGATCCAGGAAAAGCTTGGGCCGGTGGGGCGGGGGGCTGCCACTATCTTTCCCATGCTGTTCGCCAATCCCAGCGCCGTGCTGCGCGAGAAGGGCGTCAATACCGGCATGGGCGAGGTGACCTCGCCCTGGTCGGGTGCGGTGGCGGCACGGCGCTAAAAACCCCTCCGGCCTTGACCCGCCAGCCGCTTGACCAACAGCCTTGGGGCCTGCCACTTTCGACCTCGGGGAGCTTCCGAGGCGGGGGTCGAAAGTGGCGAAGCGCAAGACGGTCGTTCTCTATCCCGAAGCAGCCTTCGGGCCGGCCCTGAATTGCGTCGGCATTGCCCAGCAGCTGCGAAAGCGCGGCCATAACCCTGTCTTCGTCTGCGACCGCGGATTCAAGGGTGTCTTCGAAAAATACGGCTTCGAGGAGAATCTGGTCGACATGTCCGGCGGCCTGTCGGACGAAGAAGTGGCCAAGTTCTGGGCCAATTTCATCGCCGGGCATTTGCCGCATTTCCGGCTGTCACCGATCAGGCAGCTCGCCACATATGTGATCCCCGTCTGGGAGGCCATCGTCGACAGCGCGGTCATTTCCCATGAGGGGCTGACGGCCCATCTCGAGCGCATCAAGCCGGACGTGGTCTGCGTCGACAACGTGATCCTGTTCCCCGCCATCAAGAAGACGGGAAAGCCCTGGATCCGCATGATCTCCTGTTCGGAGAACGAGATTCCCGATCCCAACATCCCGCCGCATCTCTCGGGCTGCCACGAGAAGGACAAGGCGGGCTTCCACAAATTCGAAAAGGAATTCCTGAAGCTGGTGAAGCCGGCCCATGGGCGCTTCAACGAGTTCCTCGCCAAGGTGGGCCATGCCCCCTATCCGCTGGGCGAATTCTTCGAAGCTTCGCCCTGGTTGAACCTGCTGCTCTATCCCAAGCCGTTGCGCTACAGACGCAAGCGGCCGCTGAATCCGCGCCGCTTCCAGTATCTGGAGGGCTGCGTGCGCGATGAAGGGGTCTACAAGGTTCCCGCCTTCGGCGCACAGCAAAACAGCCCGCTGATCTATGTCAGTTTCGGCAGCCTGGGTGCTGCCGATGTCGATCTCTACAAGCGCATGATCGCGCTGTTTGCCAGGCTGCCGTACCGCTTCCTGATGAATCTCGGCGACTACATCGGCCAGTACGACAAGCCACCGCCGAACGTCCATATCGAGAGCTGGTATCCACAGCCCGCGGTGATCCCTGAGGTGGACCTCTTCATCCACCATGGCGGCAACAACAGCTTCAACGAAGCGCTCTATTTCGGCAAACCGGCGATCATCATGCCCTATTGCTGGGACGGGCTGGACAATGCCGCGCGCATCGACGACACGCGCTATGGCGCTTCGCTGCCGCGCTACAAATGGACGGATCGCCAGCTCACCCAGACCATCGAGCGCTTGCTGAAGGACAAGCCCATGGCCAGGCGCCTGGCGGCTCTCTCGCGCCACATGAAAAAGGCCAAGGGACCGGAAAAAGCAGCCGAGTTGATCCTGAAGGTAGCGGAGAAGGGTGCGTGAGCTCCAACGCCAGCGCCAGTTCCGCTCCGCATATCCGCAACGCATCGAGCGCCGGCGATCTCGTCGATTGGGGCGACCAGCCCGATGCCATCGAAGGCCGCTCGCATTCCAGCGGCCGGTTCTATTCCACGGACCGACGGTCGCACAACCGTACAGCTTTCCGTCGGGGCACACGACGCGCGTCACCTTCCTGGCGGCCGGGGCCCTCTGGCGGATGCCTGTGGCCGTCGGCGCGCTCGTCCTCGCGATGATGGCGGCGCTCGTGTATCTCGGCGAGCACTGGATGTCGGACGTTGCGGGAGGCCTTTGCCTCGGCTGGGCGTGCGCGGAGGCGGCCCGCGCACTCCGCGCCGCCGCCTAGGCGAACCCGATTTCGGGGCCATCGCCGAATTTTATCCGGACCTTCCGGCCTGTTCCTGTGGTGGGC
>CAZQLF010000582.1:0-2197 GCA_964594035.1 uncultured Rhodospirillaceae bacterium
GGCGTGCAAAGATGATTGCCGAGGTCCAGGAACAGATCCACGCCGGCATTGCGTTTTCGAACCAACTGGTGAAACGCCTCTCCGGCAACAGCCTGATCGACATCGAACTCTCGGCGAAGGGCGTTCTGCATATCGATTTCCATCACACGACCGAGGACAGCGGGATTGCGCTCGGCCAGGCAATCGCTCAAGCCCTGGGCAGCCGCGCCGGCATCCAGCGTTATGGCGATGCGCTGATTCCCATGGACGAGACGCTGACGCGGGTGGCGCTCGATGCGTCGAACCGCCCCTATCTCATCTGGAAGGTCGCCTTCACGCGGGCCAAGCTCGGCGAGATGGATACGGAGCTGTTTCGCGAGTGGTTTCACGCCTTCGCGCAAGCCGCCGGCCTCACACTGCATGTGGAGAACATTTACGGCGTGAACAACCACCACATCATCGAGAGTTGCTACAAGGGTCTCGCCCGCGCCTTGCGCGCGGCGGTCACCATCGATCCGCGCAAGCCCGATGCCGTGCCCTCGACCAAGGGTGTGCTCGGCGGTTCGCTGGCGTGAAGACGGTCGTCATCGATTATGGCTCGGGCAATCTGCGCTCGGCGGCCAAGGCCCTTGCCGCGGCGGGCGGCGATGTGCGCGTGACATCCGATGCAGCCGACGTCGCGGCGGCCGAGCGAATCGTGCTACCCGGCGTGGGCGCCTTCGCCGATTGCCGCGCCGGTCTCGATCGCCTCTCCGGCATTGTTGAAGCGCTCGAGGAGTGCGTGCGCCGCAAGGGCCGGCCCTTTCTTGGCATCTGCGTAGGCATGCAGCTCATGGGTGAAGCCGGCCTGGAGCATGGCCGGCATCCGGGCCTCGGCTGGATTGCGGGCGACGTCACGAAACTGTCGCCGAATGGCGCAGCCAACCTCAAGATCCCGCATATGGGCTGGAACGAGCTGGCATTTGCGCGTACGCATCCGCTCTTCGCCGGCATCGAAAATGGTGCCCATGCCTATTTCGTGCATAGCTATCATCTGGCCTTAACCAATCCCGGCGATCTTCTCGCCTCCGCGGATTATGGCGGCCCCATTGTTGCGGCGGTGGCTCACGACAATATGCTGGGCGTGCAATTCCATCCGGAGAAGAGCCAGGCGATGGGCCTCAATCTTCTGGCGAACTTCCTGAACTGGCAGCCATGAACGACATCCAGAAACTCGCGCCCAAGACCGCCGTCGAAAAACTGACCAAACTCTCGCGCCGCGATCTGCAGGAGCTCTGCGATGCGGCCGATGACGGCATTCGTGTTGGCGGCGGCTTCGGCTGGTTGAAGCCCCCGCAGCGCCCGACGATGGAGAATTACTGGAAAGGCGTGCTGCTGGTGCCGGAGCGCAGCCTGATCGTCGGCCGGCTGGACGATGTGATCGCCGGATCGGCGCAACTCATGCGGCCCTCGCGCCACAACGAGGCCCAGACCCATTCCGGCACCTTGACCACAAACTTCGTGGCGAGCTGGGCGCGCGGCCACGGCCTGGCGCGCATGATCGTCGAGGCCGTCGAGGGAGAGGCCCGCGCGCATGGCCTCTCCGTGCTCAATCTCGACGTGCGCGAAACGCAAACGGCGGCCGTGCAGCTCTATCAATCGCTGGGCTACACGCTCTATGGCACCCATGCGCGCTATGCGCGCGTCGAGGAATCCTGGGTCGCCGGCCTTTATTTCTGGAAGGATCTGGCGGCCGCGTGATCCTCTACCCGGCGATCGATCTGAAGGATGGCGCGTGCGTGCGGCTGCGCCGTGGCGCGATGAAGGACGCAACCGTCTACAACCGCGATCCGCTCGACCAGGCGCGGAAATTCGCCAGCGCCGGGGCATCCTGGCTGCATCTCGTCGATCTCGATGGCGCCTTCACCGGCAAGCCGGTGAACCGCAAGACGATGCTGGCGATCCTGGCGGCGGTGCAGATTTCCTGCCAGGTCGGCGGCGGCATCCGCGATCTCGCAGCGATCGAAGGGTGGCTCGCCGCAGGTGCGGCCCGCGTCATCCTGGGCACAGTGGCGCTCAAGGATCCAGCCCTGGTGCGCGAAGCCTGCAAGAAGTTTCCTGGCCGCATCGCGCTTGGCATCGACGCCAGGGGCGGCAAGGTCGCTGTCGAAGGCTGGGCGGAGACGAGCCAGGTGACCGCGCTCGACCTGGCCCAACGCTTCCTCGATGCGGGCGCGGC
>CAZQLF010000583.1:0-2193 GCA_964594035.1 uncultured Rhodospirillaceae bacterium
AGCTGATCGCCATCGGCATCGGCCATGACGTGACGCGCTACTATCGCCGCGCCGTGACCATCGTCGATGCCGAGCAGCTGGGTGGCGCCGTGATGGAGCAGCTCGCCGATCTCTTTGACGAGGATGCGAACCCCGGCTACCGCCGGGCAAGCTGATCAGGTTCTATTGCGGGGGCTTAATCGCGGCCGGGCTGGAAGCACGCGACAACAAAATCGCTGAATGCCTGTGCGGCCCTGTTGAGCGAAGCGTTCTTCGCCCGGGCAAGCAGAATGGGATGGCGCGGCACGTCATCCGACAGCGTCAACTCCACGATCTTCTTGCCGTCATAGCTGCGATCGCTCCGCGGGCGGGAATAGACCACCGCGACCCCGAGGCCATTGGCGACAAGCCCGCGTAAGAATTCAAACGTGCCGGCGTTCATGGTGTCTGCAATATCGATCCCGGCGGCCGCGAACAGCGCCAGGATGTGCTCCCGGCTCAGCGGCTGATCGGCGAGCACCACCGGAAAGTCGGCGAGCTGGCGCAGGCTGACGCGCTTGCGCCTGGCGAGCGGATGATCGGCGGCCACGATGGCGCAGGGGCGTCGTTCCGTCAGGATTATCCGATCGATCGCAGTGCCAAGCCCGAGGCCATAGCTCAGCGCCAGATCGATGGATCCTGACTCGAGGCGCTGGGAGACCGTCTCGAAATCGACGGTGCGCAGTGCGATCGAAACATCCGGCTGGGCGCGGGCAAAGCCACGCAGAAGCGCCGGCACGTAATAGGCCGCAAGGTCGAGATATGAGCCGAAGACGACCTGGCCACGAATGGCGCCGCTGTCCTTGCGCAACCCTTCGATATCGCCAGCATGACGCAGCACCAGCCGCGCCTGATCCACGACATCCCGTCCGAAAGCCGTGAGCGATACGCCCTGGCCGTGGCGGCGCAGAAGGATCGCCTGGCCGAAATGCGCTTCCATGCCGGCGATCGCCACGGAGAGCGCCGGCTGCGACACATGCAGGGCGGCGGCGGCAGCCGTGAGATTGCCGTGGTCGGCGGCTGCGACGAGATAGCCGTACTGCCTCAGCGATATAGATAACATTTTTTAATACTATTGATGCGGAATCATTATTTTACCTGAGCACCCGGCCCGTGCAAGCTCGCCGAAGTGAGCAAGGCCGCGTGGCGGGAGAAGAAAGCCATGACCATCAGCAAACAACAGGTCGAGACTTATCAAGGCGATGGCGCGGTTGTCCTGCGCGGCGCCTTCACGGGTTGGGTCGAGCGGCTTCGCCGGGGCGTTGAAGCCAACATGGCCGAACCCGGACCCTATGGCAGCGAGAACGTGATGCCGGGCGATGGCGGTGGCCGCTTCTTTGACGATTACTGCAACTGGCAGCGCATCCCGGAATTCACCGATTTCATGCGCAGTTCACCGGCGGCGGCAATCGCAGGCCAGCTCATGGGCTCGCGCGAGGTCCAGGTGTTTCACGACCATGTGCTGGTGAAGGAACCGGGAACGCCGAAGCCGACACCCTGGCACCAGGACATGCCCTATTACTGCGTTGAGGGCATGCAGACCGGGAGCTTCTGGATTCCCCTCGACCCGGTGAGTGAGGAGACGACGCTACGCCTCGTGCTGGGCTCGCATCTGTGGCCGCGGCTGGTGCGGCCCAAGCGCTGGGCCAACGACGAGGATTTCTATGCGGACGACGCGCAGTTCATGGACTTGCCGGACGTTGCGAACGGTCAATACCGCATACTCGCGCCAGCGCTCGAGCCAGGCGATGCCATCCTGTTCAACTACCGCACGGTCCATGGCGCGAAGGGAAACATTGGCACCGCGCGCCGGCGCGCCTTCTCCGCGCGTTTTGTCGGCGACGACGTGCGCTTCATCGAGCGGCCTGGCCACACCTCGCCCCCATATCCCGGCATCAACCAGACCAGCGGCGAGCGCTTGCGCCAGGACTGGTTCCCGACGGTCTGGCAGGCAGCAGGCTTGCGCCAGGCGAGCTAGGGCGTGTACTCATAAATTCGTCTGCTAATGTCCGGGTTCGAGGCTAAAGCGGACATCAGCCCGGCAGCGCACAATTTCCGCTAGTGACCCAAAGCGGACGTCCGGTCCAAACCAACCATATGCGGAATCTCAGCCCTCAACTGCTTTGTTCTCTTCATCGCTGCTATGCCCTCGTTTTGGCCACTGCTGCCGAACGC
>CAZQLF010000584.1:0-2178 GCA_964594035.1 uncultured Rhodospirillaceae bacterium
TCCGCCATTTCCCCTCCTTCGGCGCGATTCCAGCAGGCATCCTTTCCCCGATGCCCACCAGACCCCGGCTCATGATCTCATTTGCCGGCCGCCGAACACGATTCAGCCCGAAGGAGGATGCCGTGCGCTTGGTTAATACTTTACCCGCACGCGATAGGTCAGCGTGGTGGAGCCCTCGGCGGGGATCGTCACATGCCAGAGCGCGGTGGTTGAATCGGGCTTCTCGCTCTTCTCGCTTTCTTCCAGCATTTTCCAGTCGCCGGGCACGGTCTCGGCCAGGATCACCGTGACCGGCTCGTTCTTGGCGTTCTTGAACTCGATCGAATAGGCGCTTTCGTAAACCTCGTCGGCAACCTTCTCGAAATCGGTCTGCCTGCCGCGCGCCGTCACTTCGCAGGCCTGCCCCAGAGTCAGGTCGACATACTCGTTCTTCGGCGTGTGCTGGATCGCATCCTCGCCCACGAAGATCGCCTGGCCGGCATTGTCGGCCTTGTAGACGCGCACGGTTCCGCCCGGCAGCGGAATGCCGAGATTGTTCTTCTCCGTGTTGACGAATTTCAGGCGGACGCTGGCATTGACCCGCGGCGCCTCGCCCATCTGGTAGTTCCAGCCCGGCACCAGGTTATAGAAGTGATACTCCTTGCTGACCGGCACGCCATGGCCGGTGAGCAGCTCCACCTGCTTGGTCTGGTTGTCGGCGATGGTGGTGGTGCGGTTCAGCGTATAAAGGTGGTACTCGAACAGCGCCTGCTCGGCCATGGGCGCGGGTGCCGCCGGCATCGCCGTCGTCGCCGCCATGCCCGCCACCATCTGCTGGCGCACGCGGTTCACGTCGCCCGCCACAAGCTGCAGCTTTGCGTTCCGGTAGGTGGTACCGCTGGTGTTGGTCAGCGTCACCCAGCCCTTGAGCTCGATGGTCTTCTCATCGGGCGAGAGTTCCGCCACGTAGTCCGCTGCCCAGGCAAGCCCGCCGGTCAGGTAATCCAGCTCCACCGGAATCTTGCCGGCGGCGTCGCTTTCGATCTTCGTCACCAGGGTCGGGCGCGAGCGCAGATTGGCCGGCACATCGGCGAAGACGATGCGGCCCGGCGCCTGCGTTTCGATGCGATCGCCGATCTGCAAGACCACGCCGTCCGCCACACTCAGCACCTTGGCCTGCTCGATCGTTTCCTTGCCGGTCTTGGGATCGGTGACGATGATGCGCACCGTGTTGCCGACGGATTTTTCCAGCAGCTTTTGCGGCGTCAGCAGATCGAAATCGAAATTCTGCTCCAGCACGTCGAGCTTGCCGGCGTTGGATTTCAGCAGCGCCGTCTGGGGCTGGATACGGCCGCTGACATCGATGAAGGCGACGTCGTTCTCGCCCCTGGTCAGCATCATCGTGCGGGCATCGCGCACCAGGGCCAGATCCTGATTATAGATGGTGACGGCCACAGCCGTCTGATCGTCGAGGCCGACGCGCTCCTCATCGGCAAACGCCGGCAGGGCGGCGCTGATCGCAATCAGGCTGGCGGCGGCAAGCAATCTCAGGCGCATGACAAATCTCCTCGGTTCTCAATATTTGACGCGGACGCGATAGGTGAGCCTGGCCGAACCCCCGGCCGGGATGGTGACATGCCAGAGGGCGGTGGCGGCATCCGGCTTCTTATGGGCCTTGCTCTCCCGGATCATCTTCCAGTCACCCGGCACGGTTTGCGCCAGGACAACGGTCACCGGCTGGCTCTTGGCGTTCTTGAATTCGATCTCATAGGCGCTCTCGTAGAGGCTGGCGCCAAGAATCGCGAAATCCGTCTGCTTGCCCCGCGCCGTCACGTCGAAGGCCTGGCCCAGCGACAGCTTGACCGTCTCGTTCTTCGGTGTGTGCTCGATCGCATCCTCGCCGACAAAGATTGCCTGGCCCTTATCGTCAGCCTTGTAGACGCGCACCACGCCCTGGGGCAGCGGAATCCCGAGCTTGCTTTTCTCATCATTGGTGAAGGTCAGGCGCACGGTGGCGTTGACGCGCTGGGGCTCGCCCGCCTGCTCGTCGAAGCCATTCACCAGGTTCTCGAAGCGATACTCCTTCGTCACCGGAATGGCATGGCCTGTGAGGAGCTCGACCTGCTTGGTCTGGTTGTCGGCGATGGTGGTGGGCCGGCCCAGCGTATAGAGGTGGAATTCGAACAAAGCCTGTTCGTG
>CAZQLF010000585.1:0-2176 GCA_964594035.1 uncultured Rhodospirillaceae bacterium
CGCCAGTTCGCCGTCGCAACCATCGAGGATGGAATGCGCAAGGAACAACAGCGCCCCGATGGTTTGCCAAAGCGGTGCCGCCGACAGGAAGAAGGGAGCACCGATCACCCCGATGGCGACGGAAATCAGCGTCATCTGGTTCGGCGTGATCGATGTGGCCGCCAGCTGGCGCGACACGGCAAGCGAGATCGGGCGCTCCACATGCTTCGCCATGAATCCGTCCGTATCCTTGACCAGCGCGCGCAGCAGGCGCCGTTCGGCGTTGCGGTGATCGACGGCGTCCATCACGCGCATCGGCTCGATTGAACCTGGCAAGGTCACGGCTGGGCCCAATGCCTCGGCGAAGCGACGGCCAAGATCGCTCCAGCCGATGCCAGGTTGCGCGAGAATACGAAGCGCCATCGGCGCCTGCCGGGCGGGGACCAAAGTGAGATTCGCACCGCTTGCCCACTGCTCGCCGGCAAACGCCGCGGCGGCCTTGAGCCATCCGGTTTCGGCCAGGGCATCGCGGGGTGCGATGACGAGACTGCCGCCCGGAAGGTCCGCTGCCGGCGGCTCGCTCACGACAACCTGAGCATAACCAGCGCGCCTGCCGGCGCGGCGCGCCCGCTCGCCAAGTGAAAGCCCAAGAATTACGGCATCCGCGCCAGCGGTGGCGTCGGACAGCAGGACAAGGGTCGATGCGGATTGGGATGTGTCGGGGGAGGCCATCAGCGGGGGCCGTTGAAGAGGGCGCTGGTTTATAAGCATTTGGCAGAAACAGCAAGGACGGTTAGAAAACCGCCCAAGCTTGTCTCAGCGAAGGGCTTCTCCGATTCGCCTCTCCGCCGTCATCGCTGCCGTCGTCGGGCTGGCGCTCGCCATTTATCTGATCGTGGCCAACAATGCCGATCAGGTCGCCCAGGCCATGCTGCTGGTCGGCTGGGGCCTTATCCCCACCGCTCTCTATCACGTCGTGCCCCTGGGGCTCAGTGCCGTCTCCTGGCGCGATCTCTATCCGCGAAATCACAGCCTGGGGGCAGCACGCATGGTCCTGCTGCGCTGGATCCGGGAATCCATCAATGGGCTTCTGCCGGTCGGCGGTGTCGGCGGCGATTTCGTCGTGGTGCGGCTGTCATGGCTCGCCGGCGTGCCCGGCGCTCCTGCCGCTGCTGCCATGGTTGTCGATCTGACCCTGGGAGTCATCACCCAACTCCTGTTCGTCATGGTGGGGCTGGCGCTTCTGGTCGGACGTTCGAGCGCTCCCACGGTGCTCGCCGTCTCATGGTCGGTGCTGGCCGGGCTGGCGGCCATGATGGTGGCGGTCGCCGTTTTCCTGCGCCTCCAGCATCGCGGCATGTTCGAGGTCTCAACCCGCATTGCCGGCGGGTTGCTGCGCAGCAAGCGCCTCTCGGAGATGACGAACCGGGCTGCTTCGGTCGATTCCGCCGTCGTCGAAATTTATCGCGACCGGCCGCGCCTTTGGCGTTCCGCCGCGCTGCGTCTTGCCGGATGGATGATGGGCACAGGCGAAATCTGGTTGGTACTCTACTTTTTCGGCCGCCCGATCTCGCTCGTTGATGCCTTCATCCTGGAGAGCCTGAGCGCCGGGGTGCGTGCGGTTGCCTTCATGGTGCCAGGGGCCCTGGGAATTCTCGAAGCCAGCTTCGTCGTCTTCGGGCCGCTGTTCGGCCTGCCGCCGCAGACCTCGCTGATGATTTCGCTGGTCAAGCGGGTGCGCGAGATCGGGCTTGGCTTGCCGGGGCTCGCCGTCTGGCAGCTCGTTGAAGGGCACTCGCTATTGCGCAAGCGCCGGGCCTGAAGGACGGGAAGGCTGCATGATCAAACATTTCGATCACGTCACCATCGTTGTGCGCGATCTCGCCCGCGCCATCGAATTCTTCGAAGTGCTGGGCTTCAAGGAAGACAAATCGGTCGTCATCAAGGGCGAGACGTTTTCCGAATATATGGGTGTGCCCGGAATCGAGGCCCGGCACATCACTCTTGTGCTGCCAAACGTTGAGCCTCGGACCGAAGTGCAGCTGCTCAACTACCTGAAGCCGCAACCGGAAAGCGATCCGCTGATCCGCGATCTGCACAAGCTTGGTTTCAACCATGTCTGCTTCGCCGTGGAGGATCTCGAGGCTGCCGTGGCGAAGATGGCAGCGCGCGGTTTCACCACCCGCAGCAAGGTGCT
>CAZQLF010000586.1:0-2172 GCA_964594035.1 uncultured Rhodospirillaceae bacterium
GGGGGATGGGCACGGGTGACTACTAGGGGTCTGTTTGTCCCGGACTAACGGCCGCGGTCAAGAGGCTTGCGGGTGTCGAAAACCTGCTTCGGCCGGGCCCGTTGTCGCATATAACGGCCCGTGATATGCAGCGCCGGCTGCGGACAGGGGTACATCCCGGCGGGATGGGACGCGGCAGATCATGTCGATCAAGGGTTTTTGGCTGGCGATGGTTTCCGGACGCGATGTCCGCCTGGCCTGGCGCGATCTGACGGCGGCTCGAACGCGCTGGCCGCTGATCGTCTATCTTGCCTGGCATGATGTCCGGGCGCGCTATCGCCGTTCCGTGCTCGGCCCGTCCTGGCTTACCATCAGCATTGCCGTACAGATCGCGGCCCTCGGCTTTGTCTATGGCGGGCTCTTCCGCATCGAGACGTCTGACTATTTGCCCCACCTTGCAGCTGGCATGACGGTCTGGGCCCTGATGGCCGGCATGATCAATGAGGGCTGCACCTGCTTCATCAACTCGGAAAGCTATCTCAAGCAGGGCGCCTTGCCCAAGACGATGTTTCCGGCTCGCGTGGTGCTGCGCTGTTTCTTCAATTTTGCCCATGATGTGATCATCGTCGTCATCGTGCTTGCTATCTTTCCGGTCGCCCTGGGATGGGAGACGGCGATGGCACTGCCCGGTCTCGTCCTTCTGGCGGCCAATGGCTTCTGGGTCGGCCTGCTGGTCGGGTTGCTCTGCACGCGCTTTCGCGACCTGCCGCCCATCGTCGGCAGTGTCGTACAGGTTGCCTTTTTCCTGACGCCGGTGATCTGGGTTCCGGGCGCGCTCACCGGCCATGCCGCCACCATTCTGGCGCTGAATCCCTTTGCGCTTTTCCTCTCGCTCGTTCGCGATCCGTTGCTGGGCCAGGGCGTACCGGCGGTGCGCTGGCTGATCGCGCTTGCCGTTACGGCGGGGGGACTGGGACTTGCCTTCGCCGTATTCGCGCGCTTTCGCGCCCGCATCACCTATTGGATCTGATGACCGCCATCGACATCCAGCATATCGACGTGCATTTCCCGATTTATGACGCACGGGCGCGCTCGTTTCGCCAGAGCCTGCTGGGAATGGGCACGGGGCGGATCGGCGCAACCTCGACCCATCATGTGGTGGTGCGTGCGCTCAACGATGTATCGCTGTCGCTTTCCCACGGCGATCGCCTGGGGCTGGTCGGCCGCAACGGGGCGGGGAAGTCGACCTTGCTCCGGGTGGTCACAGGGATCTACGAGCCCGGCAATGGCAGCGTGCGGGTTGAAGGCCGGATCGCCGCGCTCACCGACATCACCATGGGCATGGATATGGAGGCGACGGGCTACGAGAACATCCTGATCCGCGGATTGATGCTGGGCTTGACCCGCCAGGAGTCGCTGGGCCGGGTGGCCGAGATCGAAGAGTTCACCGAACTGGGCGACTATCTGAATCTGCCGCTGCGCACCTATTCCAGCGGTATGGTGCTGCGCCTGGCCTTCGCCATTTCAACCAGCGTCCAACCGGAGATTCTCGTCCTCGACGAGATGATCAGCGCCGGTGACCAGCGCTTCGCCGAAAAGGCGGCCGCGCGACTTAATCGCCTGACCGATGCCGCCAGCATCCTGCTGATTGCCGCCCATGCGCCGGATACGCTGCGCCGGCTGTGCAACAAGGCTGCCCTCCTGCGCGAAGGCCGGATCATCGATATCGGCCCGGTCGAGTCGATCCTCGAGCGCTACGCCAAGGAGGGCTGATCGAGGTCCGGGATTGACTGGCGTTGCCAGAAGCGCCGCCCCGGCGCCATAATTGAGCGCCGCAAGGGAGGGCCCGTATGCAACTCGTCATCGACCAATCCGATTTCGTCCGGCTGTCCACGACCGCGCGCAGCGAGCTCTTGCGCCTGCTGGGCGGTGAAGCCCAGCCATCGGCACCCGCGGTCTCCACGCCGGCCAAGCGGAACTTCCGCTGGCGCCAACCCCATGACGTGACGCAGGCCTTGGTCCGCAAGTTGTTGAAGGGCGCCGATGCCGTAACCCGCGAGCGGCTTGCGATCTTCGCCCGCAACAATGGCCGGGCCAGCATGAAGCAGCTTCTTGCGGTGACGAAGGACAAGGATTGGCATGCGCTGACGCCCTGGGCAGGATCGAGAAGCGGCCGGCCGGGCCGTGTTGTTG
>CAZQLF010000587.1:0-2163 GCA_964594035.1 uncultured Rhodospirillaceae bacterium
TGGCGCCGGCCACATAGCCGCTGGCGGCCACCACGCTTGCCAGCAAGATCAGCAGGTCGCCGCCAAGGGATGACGGCGCCGTGCTGCTCGCAGTGTGGCTGGTGACCAGCACGACTTCGCCGGCGAAGGCGATCGCGCAACCCAGCCACCAGCGTCCCGGTGGACGGCGCCGTTCGATGGAGGCCGCAACCAATCCGGTGAAGACCGGCAGGATCGCCAGGATCAGGCCGCCATGCATCGCCGAGGTCATGCGCTGGCCGATGCTGAAGGTGATCGGAAAGCCGATGAAGCCGCAGAAGGCGGAGACGCCAAAGGGCAGCCAGTGCTGCCGCTTGGGCAGTTCGATGCGCAATGCCAGAGCGAGCGGTGCTGCGACGATGCCGCCCAGCACCGTGCGGGCGATGCCCACGACCACGGGGTCGATCTCGCGGGCAGCGATTTTGGTCAGTACGGATGACGCGCCCCAGAAAATCACGACCACGAGCGCGACCATGACCGGAAGCCAGCCTGTGCCGCGCTCAGATGTCATGATTGGACTCTCCCGGGATTTGCCGCCTTCGCTAGCTCAAGCATCTGCTGCCTGCAACTGCCGGATTGTCTCCTCACGCTCTTGACGGCCGGTAAGCCACTGGGAACTGTGGGCGGTGATGGCCAGTCCCTTCGATTCCGCCCTGCTGGACCCCAAGCGCCTGCTGCTGTTGCTGGGCCTCGCCCTGTTCTTCGGCCTGGCCTATGAGGGGTTCTATCGTACGGCGCCGCGCAAACCACCGGGCGGCATTCGTACGTTTCCGCTGCTCGCCATCCTGGGCGCCGGCCTTTACGCCATCGAACCGTCTGGCTCACTGGCCTTCCTCGTTGGGCTCGCCGTGCTGGGGCTCTGGCTCGCCGTCTATTACCGCAAGGTGGTCTTGCGCCATCTGGCAGAAGGCGAAGACGAGCCCGGCGATGGGCTGGTGCCGCCAGTCTGCAATCTTCTTGCTTACCTCTTGGGGCCTGCCGCCCTTCTGGCGCCCAGCTGGTTTTCGGTCGGCCTCGTGGTGGCTGCGGTGCTGCTGGTGGGTGCGCGCGAGCGCCTGCACAACTGGGCCTATCGCATTCCGGGCCGCGAGATCTTCACGCTCGGCCAGTTTTTGATCCTGAGCGCCATCGTCCTGCCGCTCCTGCCCAACGAACCGGTGACGAGCTGGACAGCGATTACGCCTTACCAGGTCTGGCTGGCACTGGTCGTGATCTCGGCTCTTTCCTACGGTAGCTATCTCGCTCAGCGCTATCTGCCGATCGGCGGCAGCATCACGATAGCCTCCATGCTGGGCGGGCTCTATTCCTCGACAGCGACGACCGTCGTGCTCGCCCGGCGCATGCATGGCGCCGAGCAAAGCGCGCTGCCGGAGATCCGCTGCGGCATGTTGCTGGCCACGGCCCTCATGTATCTCAGGCTCGGCGTCATCATTGCTGTTTTCAACATGCCGCTGGCGAGCCAATTGGCGCTCGCTCTGGCGGTGCTGCTGTTCCTCGCTTTGGCGCTGGCCCTCATACTGCTGGGCGGTATTCCCCATGGCGGCCCACATGGCGGCACCGCTGCGATGGCCAAGGCGTATCAGCCGTCCAATCCCCTGGAGCTCACGACGGCGGCGATCTTCGCCGCCTCGTTCGTTCTCGTCAGCCTCGCCTCCACCTGGGTCAAGACAGTGATCGGCGCTTCGGGCCTGTTGTGGCTCGCGGCCATCGTGGGCGTGACCGATATCGACCCCTTCGTGCTCAACCTGGCCCAGGGCGGGCTCGCCGGCGCCACGCCGCAGATCCTGACGGCCGCCGTTCTGATCGCCGCATCGTCGAACAATCTGCTGAAGGCGGGCTATGCACTGGCCTTTGCCGGCGCCTCACGCGGCTTTATGCCGGCTCTGGGGCTCGCCGGCCTGTCGGCTGCCGGCTTCGCGATTGCGGCCTGGCTGTGGTAGCCCGGCTGCTCTCGATGTTGGCGGCCATGCTGCTGCTTACGGCAGCGCGCGCCGGCGCCGCCGAGCCGATGTTGACTGTCAAAGTCGGCAATACCGTGCACACTTACACCCGCTCGCGGCTGCTGGCCGATCCAGCGCTCAGCGAAATCCAGCTGGCGCCCGACAGTGTCTATGGCAAGCCAAATCGCACTCACACGGTGCCTCC
>CAZQLF010000588.1:0-2147 GCA_964594035.1 uncultured Rhodospirillaceae bacterium
TTCGACGTGATTCACTCAGGATGCTTGGCTCGGAAAAAATTGAAGACCGGCGGCTGTAGTGGAACCGGCAAGGAAGGAGCCGGCATAGGCGAGCAGCAGGGGGCGGCGCCACCAGTAGAGTTCGGCGAGCTGGGCGGGCGTGGCGAAATGCACGGTGTCGGCAAGGCTCTGATACCAGCCCGGCTGCTGATAGAGGACGGCCACTTCGCGGCCGGCGGCAATCGTGCCGAGGATCGAGAGCACCGGAACCAGCAAGGCACAGGCGAACAGCCAGTATTGGGCATCCGCATACCAGGGTTTGAGCCGCAGCCAGTTGCGCAAGCCGATGCAGCCATGCAGCCAGGCCACGACCAGCGCCGCCGTCTGCAGCACGCCCTCCATGGGCAGAAAGACCCAGATGACCAGCAACACGTAGTCGTAATTGTCTTCGGTTCCGAAGAACTGGTGGGCGCCGCGGGTACCCAGCACGTGCAGCAGGATCAGCGGCGGCACGGCGAGACCCAGCAGCATCTGCGCCCAATCCGCGCGCGAAAGCCGGCGCAGGCTGCGCCGGTGATAGAACGACCAAATGGCAAGGCTGAGATGGACGATGATGGCTCCATAGAGCAGCGCGACACCGACAGGATTCCGCCAGACAGCAACGAAAACCGCGCGGCCATCGGCCAGCACCTGATGGGAAATCAACCCCAGCGCATGGTTCAGGAAATGGGTCGTGACATAGGCGAAAAGCAGAAGGCCACTGGCGAGCCTGAGCCTTCGCAGATATGCCGTCTTTTGCATGGCTGCCCGTTGTGGCGAACGCATCGGGCGAGGCTGTCAGCCCATCCCTTCTATGATAATAGACCCAGCCATGACAGCTTGGAAACCGAGGGGGTTTGCGCTGCGTCATCTCGCCAATGCCGAGGCAGCGCTGGCCGGAACACCGTTTCCCCCGGAGCTCGCCGGCATATTGTCGCGCCGCGACGGGCTGGCAGCATTGGCGGAGATCGAGACCTGGCCGGGCTATGCAGCCACGCCGCTGCGGACCCTGCCGGGCCTGGGGCAACGTCTTGGGATCGCCAAGCTCCACTACAAGGATGAGAGTGGACGCTTCGGCCTCGGCAGCTTCAAGGCGCTGGGCGGTGCCTATGCGGTCTATCGCTATCTGGCCGAAGCGGTGCGTCGCCGATATGGAGCCGGCCCCAGCGCCGCCGCCCTGATCGCCGGCCAATACCGTGACGTCACGGAAAAGCTGACGGTGGCGACCGCCACCGACGGCAATCACGGACGTTCGGTCGCCTGGGGCGCGTCGCTGTTCGGCGCGCGGTCGATCGTCTACATCCATGCAACGGTGAGCGAAGGCCGCCGCGCGGCGATTGCCGCGTTCGGTGCCGAGGTGCGGCGCGTGCCCGGCAACTACGACGATTCCGTCCGCCGCTGTGCCGCGGATTCAGCCGCGCATGGATGGCAGGTCATTTCCGACACCGCCTATGGCGACTATGTCGATGTGCCGCGTCAGGTGATGCAGGGTTACTGCGTCATGGCGGAAGAAGCGGCGCGCGATCTCGCGAGTCATGGCGAGGCGCCGCCGACACACACGTTCATTCAGGCGGGCTGCGGCGGTCTTGCGGCCGCGGTCATCGCCCATCTCTGGGACAGATGGGGCAGCCAGCGCCCGCGGCTGATCATCGTCGAGCCGGAGCGTGCCGATTGCGTCTATCGCAGTGTCGAAGCCGGGCATCAGGTCCAGGTGACGGGCGATCTCGACACCATCATGGCGGGTCTTGCCTGCGGTGAAGTCTCCAGCGTCGCCTGGACGATCCTGCGCCGCGCGGCAAGCGATGTGCTGGCGATCCCAGACAGCGCTGCCATCTCGGCGATGCAGGCGCTTGCCGAAGGGATCGGAGGCGATAACCCGATCGTTGGCGGTGAATCCGGTGTGGGCGGGCTTGCCGGCCTTATCGCGGCCTCATCCGATCCGCCCCGGCGCCAGCAGCTGGGGCAGCGTGGGGGGCGGGGCTTTGTTGACGTTTGAACTTTCCTTTTGGGAATATCGCGGCACCGGCCTGCGGTTTAAAACCCCCGGTCATTGTTGCGAAAGAAAGTGGTGGCACGCCGGGAATGGCTGAGCCATCGAGCTTAATTCGGATCGGGGCCCTTAAGACACT